>CAYJNE010000122.1:0-2429 GCA_964371345.1 uncultured Desulfovibrionaceae bacterium
GAAAAAGCTTCTCGCCCCTTTGATAAGGACAGAGACGGCTTTGTAATTGGTGAGGGTAGCGGTTTTCTTTTACTTGAAAATTTAGAAGATGCCCTTGCTCGCAATGCCACCATATATGCAGAAATCGTGGGCTACGGCACATCTTGTGACGCCTATCATATGACTGCTCCGCATGAAAGTGGTGAAGGCATGGCCCGCGCCATGCAAAATGCTATTACTGATGCTGGCCTTAAGCCTGAGGACATTGATCATATTAATGCGCATGCAACCTCCACACATTTAAATGATATGTGTGAAACTCGTGCCATTAAGACTGTTTTTGGAGACCATGCCAAGAATATACGCATCTCAGCCACAAAGTCCATGACTGGTCACTTACTTGGTGCCGCTGGTGGTATTGAAAGTGTATTTTCAGTGCTTGCTTTGCATGATGGGGTGGTGCCTGGCTCACTTAATCGTGATACACCAGACCCAGATTGTGATTTGAATTATATGTCTAGTGGTTCAGAGAAAGTTCAATGCACTTATGCCATGTGTAATTCTTTTGGCTTTGGGGGCACCAATGCGAGTTTGATATTCAAGCATTGGAAAGGTTAAATTTATCAGTGCATTGGCACTGCAATATTTCTTAAAAAGGCATGGGTGTTTTACGCTAATGCCTTTTAAATTTTAGATTTATGCACAATAATTATGCATAAATCTTATGGAGAAAATTATGCAAGAACTCTTGTTGCACGATGCTGAGGTGGCTAAGGCCATAAATCTTGAAAATGAACGCCAATTAAGCAAGCTTGAGCTTATTGCCTCTGAAAATTTTGTTTCCCCCGCTGTGCGTGAGGCGCAAGGCTCAGTTCTTACACATAAATATGCTGAAGGCTACCCAGGCAAAAGATATTATGGTGGTTGTGAATATGTGGATATAGCAGAAAACTTAGCTATAGATCGCGCCAAAAGCCTTTTTGGTTGCGAGTATGCCAACGTGCAACCACACTCAGGCTCACAAGCAAATATGGCCGCATACTTTGCCTATGTTGACCCAGGTGCTACCATTTTGGGTATGGATCTTTCGCACGGCGGGCATTTAACACATGGCAGTTCTGCTAACTTTTCTGGTCGTTTATTTAAGATAGTTTCTTATGGTGTGGTTCGTGAAACAGGCCAAATTGATTATGACTATGTAGAAAAGCAAGCTAAGGAGCATAAGCCTGCTCTAATTATTGCTGGTGGCTCTGCTTATGCTCGCACCATTGATTTTGCACGCTTTAGAGCCATTGCCGATGAAGTAGGTGCCAAGTTAATTGTGGATATGGCACACATTGCGGGCTTAGTGGCGGCTGGTGTTCACCCGTCCCCCATGCCTCATGCCCACATTGTAACCACAACTACGCATAAAACTTTGCGTGGCCCTCGTGGGGGTATGATTTTAGCAAGTGAAGATCTGCAAAAAACCTTGAATAGCCAAATATTCCCAGGCATTCAGGGTGGGCCGCTTATGCATGTTATAGCGGCAAAAGCCGTGGCCTTTGGTGAAGCTTTGCGCCCTTCATTCAAAGTATATCAAGAGCAAGTGGTAAAAAATGCTAAAATGCTTTCCTCATGCCTTATGGATGCAGGCTATGACCTTGTGTCTGGCGGCACAGATAACCACCTCTTGCTCATGGATTTGACTAATAAAAGTATTACTGGCAAGGATGCAGAACACGCCCTTGATCTTGCAGGCATTACGGTTAATAAAAATACTGTGCCTTTTGAAACTCGTTCACCATTTGTGACTAGCGGGGTGCGTTTTGGCACAGCTGCCCTTACTACTCGTGGCATGAAAGAAGAACATATGCAAAATGTTGCCGAGTGGATTGTTGCTGCCCTAAGTAATGTAGATAATGATGAATTTTTATCTAATTTAAGCAAGGACGTGGAAAAATTTGCCCGCCAGTTCCCATTATTTAGCGAGTAAATGTTTAACACCCTAAAGATGTACGCATTTTGACCGTTTAGTGGTTTAAGCTATTTAATAGTGTTACTTTTTTGGAGATACTTATGGCGCAAACTAACATACTTCTAGAGTCAGGTACCAATGAGCTCGAAATCATGGAGTTCTACGTTGAAGAAGAAGGGTACAGAGGCCACTATGGTATTAACGTAGCTAAGGTTGTTGAAATTATTCGACCTCAAAAGATTACTACCATGCCAGAGATGCGCCACCCCGCAGTGCTTGGGGCATTTGCTCACCGTAATGGGCGTGTAGTCCCACTCATTGACATTGCAAAATATTTAAACAGCCCTTCCATTGATAATGACGATGCAAAAATCATTGTTACGGAGTTTAATACTGTAACCACTGCCTTCCAAGTATCTGGGGTTAATCGTATTTATCGCCTAAGTTGGTCAGACGTTGAAGCACCAGGCAATCTTTTACAAAGGATGAGCCG
>CAYJNE010000122.1:2529-5069 GCA_964371345.1 uncultured Desulfovibrionaceae bacterium
AAATAAGGCCGAGCTTTTTAGCTTGGCCTTATTTTTTGTCAGAAATATTTTGATTATCTTCTGTGACATCAATAATATCTGTATCATGCTCGGTTGGAGGCAGGGCTTCAACGGCTGTAGCTTCAATGGCTATATTATGCTCCTGCGGGGGCAGTTGCATGGTGCCACGATCCACAAGAATTTGCCCTGTGCGTTCAAAAATTTCACGGCGAAAGGCGTATTCTTCTTCCACCCTTTTAGTGCGATAGGCAAGCCACATACGCCCCATATATGTTACACACCAAACCACTACAATTCCTGCAATAACCCATGGTAAATATTGGCCTATGTTATCACTTAACTGAAATAGTACGTTTAGGGCACCGTCCACATAAACAAGGGCCGTACCAAGCAAAAGCACGCCAATCAAAAGCACAATGGTGGGGGCATTTTTTATGATTATGTATGCCTTGCGCACCCGTGCGGGAAGCTCCGCTTGCCAAGCTTCATCATCGTCATTTTTGCGTTGGCGGAAGCTAAATACATCAATGCCCGTTAGGTGTAAGATGAGCAAAAGACCAGCAGGGGCCAAAATAGCACCCAAAACATACGCAAGCCAAGGGAATTGAAAGCGGGGCGGCCCGCCATTGGGATCTGGTACAGCGTGGATGATGCCATAAAAAAAGGCTACACCTGCCACCACCAATTCCAATAAAAGAATGGCAATAAACATATAAAAAGCAATGTCGCTAAATTCTTTATCTTGCCAAAGGGTGGAGGCCGCAGACTTTTGTGTGTCCTTTTGCTCGCCCTTGGGAGGATTTTCTACCTTTTGGGTAGTTTCTGTATTTTTTTGTTCTTTAGTCATATATTTATATACTTTTCGTTTTTAAAACATTCAAGCGGACAAATATTATTATGCACTTGTATATGTGAATGCAAGGAAATTTTGAGTTTAAAGTCCGATTTTATGGGCTGAAAATAAAATGTATGGAATTAATTAAAATTTATGCAGGCAAGTACACTGTTTTCTGTAGCGGATTTATTATTTATGGAGAACTTTGCTCCGTGTAACTGCGTAATATGGTTTACAATGGCAAGGCCAAGGCCAGAACCTGTGGCCTTTTGCCCAGGCGGGCGGTAAAACCTTTTACCAAGGTGCGGTAAAATATTTTCATCAATATTAATGCCGACATTTTCCACACAAAATGCCTCTGCTTTTAATGTAATATGCACAGCACCGCCCTTAGGGGTGTGGCGTATGGCATTATCAACTATATTGCGCAAGGCTATGGCCCAAAGTGAAGGCAAACCCATGTGCTTGGCAGGAATTGCGTTTATGGCATAATCCATGGCTATTTGTCTTTTCTTAGCGTCTGCTTGCATTTCATTGTGAGCATTGATGATGAGCTTTTCCCAATCAATGGGCTCAAATAAATTTTTATTTTCTGGGCAATTACTGGGTGTGCTAAATTGATTTTCCAACTGCGAAAGCAAGAGCAATTGATCTATGAGGTGGCTGCATTTATCAGCAGCCTGTAAGATTTTTTGTACGGCATGTTTTTGTGCCTCTGGGTCTTCATCAGACATGGCCAAAACTTCAGCTTGGATTTTTAGGCCCGTAAGTGGGGTGCGTAATTCATGGGCGGCATTGGATACAAAGGCCCGTTCGTGGGTTAAAAGAATGCCAATGCGCTCAAAAAGTGTATTTAATGATGTAATTAAAGGCTTTATTTCTGGTGGAATATTTTCATGCAACAGTGGGCTTGTGTCGTGGGCTTTGCGATGATTTAAGTCATTGGCAATGCTGCGAATGGGCTTAAGTTCACGGTATAAGGCAATGCCCAAGCCAAGAAGTAGGAAGGGTAGTATTATAATCCACGGGCTAAGTTGTCCCCAAAGTATCTCTAAAATCATGTCATTGCGATATTCCATCTCCTGACCCACGGCGGCAACGCGCTCTCTATCAGCTGAATATAACCACAAGATGCGCCATTCCTCATCATCAACCATAACCTTAGAAAACTTTTCTTTATTGGGCATGAAGGGAAAGTCTTTGCCGTGTTCACCGTCTGTTAAAAGTACATGGCCTTGAGCAGAAAATAAGGCAAAGCCAAGGGCTTCATCATCTTCTCGCTTGAGCTTGTTGCCTTGGCCAAAGGGGAGCAGCTCTTTTGTTGGAGGTAGCTCTGAACTCATGGGTTCAAGGTGCGTGCTTACAAGAGTTTTAGCTAAAAGTATTTGCTGAGTGTCAAAGAAAGTTTTAATATAATTGGTGCTTGTGTATACGGCTATGAGGGTTGCAACAAGCCAAGCCATTAAAGAAATAACGGCAAAAAAAAGTAAAAGCCTAGCTGTGAGGCTCCACTGTCTTATATGCAATAAGGGTAGTTTCACTCTACTTTCCCCAAGGTATAACCAATGCCGTGCACAGTTTTAATAAATGAGGCTCCAAGCTTAGTTCGCAAATGGTGAATATGTACGTCAACGGCATTGCTGCTTAAATCTTCATTCCAGCCGTAGAGCTTTTCTTCAAGCAAATTGCGAGAAAGCACGGCCTC
>CAYJNE010000123.1:0-5058 GCA_964371345.1 uncultured Desulfovibrionaceae bacterium
GATGCACCTGAAATGTATAAGGATGTTATTCGCTATTTCTTACTGGAAGAGCTTGACCGCTGCTGGAAGGAGCATCTGCGCAATATGGACTCCTTACGAGACGGCATTGGCCTGCGTGGTTATGGACAAAAAGACCCCAAACTTGAATATAAACGTGAAGGCTTTGAGCTTTTTCAATCCATGCTCTTCCGCATTCGTGAGGGTATCTTCAAAGCCCTAACTCGCATTCGTATCCAAAGGGAAGAAGAAACCCCTGATGATACTTTTAAGCATAAAGAAGGGGCAGACATGTCTTACTCTGGGCCAGAAGAAGGGGAAAAAGATAAAAATACTCCAGCAAGGGCAGAAAAAAGAGCTGGGCGCAATGATCCTTGTCCGTGTGGGAGCAATCGAAAGTACAAGCGCTGCTGCGGATTAGGGCGTTAAAAATGTCAATCTGCGGCGTCAGCGGGCATTTTGTGTCAGGTCATGGGGGGAAGAACCCCACTCCCCTCCCCAAAATACTCGCTTCCTTGCATCTTAACATTTTTAACGCCCTAATCGAGTTTGATATTGAGGTTATAATGAAAAAATATATACTATCTACCCTTGTTGCTTTTTTAATATCCCTTCCAGCTTTGGCATTGGCGGCTACAAAAGCTGAAACCACTCCGCCCCCTGCTGTTATCACTGACCCATTGGTTGAGGCCGATGCCGCCATTGAAAAAAAGGATTTTAAGACCGCTTATAAATTGCTCTTACCCCTAGCTAAAAAGGGTAATGCTGAGGCCATGTATTTTATTGGGCGTTTTTATGAAGAAGGCCAAGTGGTCAAAAAAAACGTATACAATGCCGCCATTTGGTATGAAAGAGCCGCCAAAGCAGGAGATATTAGCGCGCAAAATAGCTTTGGGGGAGCTCTAGCCAGCGGTAGAGGTGTTAAGCGTGATTACAACGCCGCCGTGGGCTGGTTTAAGAAAGCCGCTGAGGGTGGCCATGCTGTCGCTCAGTTCAACTTGGGCTATATGTATGCCAATGGGCGAGGTGTTAAAAAAAATGAGAAAGAGGCCATAACTTGGTATGAAAAGGCCGCTGAACAAGGCCTTGCTGAGGCCCAATATTCCCTTGGTTGGATGCATATGAATGGCAAGGGCACTGAAAAAAGTGATACCCGTGCTGTATACTGGTTTCAAAAAGCTGCCGACCAAGACCACATGCAAGCACTCAACAATATTGGCTTTATGTACATGGAAGGGAAAGGGCATCCTTTAGATTATCAAAAAGCTTTGGAGTATTATCAGCGTTCAGCCGACATGGGCTATGCCCCTGCGCAATATAATTTGGGTTTCATTTATGAAGAGGGCCGCGGTGTTGAAAAAAATTACGAAACTGCCGCCCTTTGGTATCGCAAAGCCGCAGAGCAAAACGATGCGGCGGCCCAATTTAGCCTTGGCTATATGTATGAGCAGGGCACAGGTGTGACCCGTAATATGGCAGAAGCTGAAAAGTGGTATAAACTAGCCGCCAAAAATGGGGATAGAAATGCCAAAAATGTACTTAGCCAAATGACCAAAAAGCAAGATACTAAGAAAAAGAAATAGCTACCCCACATCAAGCCCGTATTTTTTAAGCTTATTATGCAATGTCGCACGAGTTATGCCAAGCCTGCGTGCGGCCTCGCTTTTGTTGTCGTCCACGTCTTTCAGAGTTTCGGTAATGGCAAGGCACTCCACCTCATCAAGTGATAAACCCACCAATGACGATTGCTCCGCAGGCAATGCCGCATTATTTGAAGCAGATACAGATGTTACGCTTTGAGGCAATTCTTTTTCGCTTATCATCTCCCCCGTGCAAAGAATGACTGCCCGCTCCACCACATTTTCAAGCTCACGCACATTGCCAGGCCAAGAATACCTAAGCATTGTATCAAGTGCCTGAGGCGAAAATGCCTTTATATTTTTGCGATTGCGGGCTGAAAACTTCTCCACAAAATGGGCCGCAAGCAAGGGAATATCCTCCTTGCGCCTGCGCAAACTTGGCACATCAATGCTAATGACATTTAGCCTAAAGTACAAATCTTCCCTAAAATTCTTTTCCTTAACCTCGCTTAATAAATCACGATTGGTTGCGGCAATAATGCGCACATCCACATTAATAGGCGTATCAGAGCCAACCCTTTGCACTTCACCTTCTTGCAAGGCTCGTAAGAGTTTGGCTTGCAAAACTAGGGGCATTTCGCCAATTTCATCAAGAAAAAGTGTTCCACCGTGGGCTTGCGCAAAGCGACCCTCTCGCTTTTTATCAGCTCCAGTAAAAGCCCCTCGCTCATGCCCAAAAAGCTCTGATTCGAGTAAATTTTCTGCCAAAGCTGCGCAGTTTACCGTTATCATTGGTTTATCAGCACGCAAACTACCATTGTGCAAAGCCTTTGCCACAAGCTCCTTACCTGTGCCAGACTCACCAGTAATTAGCACCGTAGCCTCAGCGGGGGCCACAGTCACAATCATTTGCTGCATGTCTTCCATAATCTTACTGCGCCCCAAAATACCAGGAACAGTGGAAGTTTCGCTTAACTGACGGCGCAGCTCTCTATTTTCAACAGTCAAACGGCTATGCTCAAGGGCTTTGGCTAGGCTATGCTTAAGCACATCAAAATCAAGCGGCTTTATTAAATAATCATAAGCCCCAAGGCGTAAGGCTTCTACGGCAGTTTCCACCGAAGAATAAGCAGTCATAAGAATTACTGGCAAGGCGGGGTTATACTCCAAAATACCACGCAAGGTACCAATGCCGTCCACTCTCGCCATGCGCACGTCAGTAAGCACTGCGTCAAAGGCTTCATTTTGCACGGCGGTAATGGCCTTATCGCCGTCATCGGCTTCAGATACGTCATATCCCCAAGAACTTAGCATCATACGCAACATATTGCGGTGGGCTTCATCATCATCAACTACAAGTATACGCTCTGCCATGTCATTATCCTCTACGTCTTTTAAGCAAGGGGTAAGAAAATATAAAATGTCGTACCAGACTCTTTATATTGAGTATGATACCTAGAACTTACCGAAATTTCACCCCTATGGGCCTCAATAATCTTATGCACCGTGGCAAGCCCAAGGCCAGTGCCTTGCCCCTTGGTGGTAAAGTATGGGTCAAAAATATGGGCCAAGTTTTTTTCTTCAATGCCAAGGCCATTATCCCTAACCTCAATGCATAAAAACTTTTTATCCTTAATGGATAAAGCTAAATCAAGCTTGCCACCGTCTGGCATGGCCTCAATGGAGTTTAAACACACATTAAGTAAGGCCTGACCAAAACGATCCACATCCAAAAGCACCTTGGGTAATGTTTTGGGTTTGCGCAAATTTAAGGAGATATTTTGCTTTTCTGCATCTTGGCGCAAAAGCTGAATGGTATGCTCAAGTACTGGCACAATATCCACGGGCAAAGCCTGAACATCTGTGGGGCGTGAAAGACCAATCAAATCAGTAATAACACGGTTTAAACGCTCAACCTCACGCACCATAACATGGGCTGCTTGTCTGTCCTCACTATCCTCAGGAAAGCGTTGCCCAAAGTATGTGGCATAACCCTTAATGGAGCTTAGGGGATTGCGAATTTCATGGGCAACACCAGCGGCTAAGTTGCCAATGGCGGCCATTTTTTCTTTACGGTGCATTTCTTCTTCAAGCTCACGCACTTGGCCTTCGGCAAAGTCTTGGCGGCGGCGTGATTCCCTTGCACGTTGCGCATAATAAAGCGTTAAAAGTAAGGCCAAGCCCGCAAGCGTGCCCCCACCCGCAATGGAGAAAAAGTGAATACGATCTTGCTTTCTGCTTCGCTCAAATGGGCCAATATCCAAACCCAAAAATATAATTGGTTGTGGCGAAAGACGCTGCATGGGGGAATTTTTTCCACCTCTAGGCGGTCTAATATTTAAATTTGTATTTCTACTGGGCGGCCTTGGCATAAACTCACGATACACCACAAAGGTGCTTTCGCCGTCAATATCAGCAATAAACCAGCTTACGGGCAAATCTTCTGCTGTCTGCGCAAGCTCATCTAAAATATTAGCACTAATTTCTTGCCCATTTACTTCTAAAATTTCACCCAATCGCCCAGGGGTACTATGCGCAAGAATGGTTCCGTCTGGCATGGTAATGGCAATAAAACGCACATCAGCACTGGCAAGCTCTTGCAAGTTACTCTGCAATTGCACAGTATCACGGCGGCGCATACTCATACGCACGCTACCCTCCACCGACTGAATTAAAGCTGAGCCCTCTCCCACAAGCAGGCGTACCATATTGGTTTCACTCTGCTCAACAGAAAGAGTCGTTACCCCAAGCACTACAAAAAACAACACCAAAACCGCCGCCTTAAGCATAAGCCGCAAAAGGGGTAATGCATCTTGATCTACATTATTAGATGATGTGTGGTGTTTATGCGCCATAGCTAAATATAAACTCGCTGTATATTTTACACAAGAAATAAATATTTTGGGTTATTTTTTGGCATATTTATTGCAAATTCTTTTGCCAGATTTAATTTTTTACTCGACTGCCCCTCACTGTTAAGTTACATAGGGCACAACAGTTGAGCACCAGTTTTAAGGATATGCTTATGCAACGCAAGATATATATACCACTATTAATACTAGCAATTTTAATATGCACGGCTAGTACTACCAATGCCAAACTCGAGCTTGATGAGCGTTGGCGGCAAGATTTAACGCCAGAACAACATGAACAAGCTAAGGAAATAATAAAAGAAGCTCGCCCAAACATTAAAAAACTGCGCAAAGACGTAAAGGAAAAAATCAAAGCATTACAAGAGTTTTGCTACGCTGAATCAGGAGATGACCAAACACTGGCAAAGCTTGGACAAGAACTACAAGAAGCCCGTGACGCACTGCGCACTGAGCTAATAGCCCTTGATGAAAAGCTCATGCAAGAGGTTGGCGTTTCCATACGTGCTTACCGTGGACGCAGTAGTGCAGATCTAACTAAAGAATATGACAAATCATTACATAGACATACAAGCAGCATTCCCCACCATGGAGAGCATTAAAAATAAACA
>CAYJNE010000124.1:0-5044 GCA_964371345.1 uncultured Desulfovibrionaceae bacterium
GGGGGAGGGGAAGAAATCTTTTTTGTTCACAAAAAAGTGTCTTCCCCTCCCCCAATAAAAATTCTTTTCCTGCATCTTCCATTTTTTCACAAATGGCAAACATTTCTGGCCCGTGGTCAAGGCCCATGATATGCCCAAGGCCATGTGCTAGTAAGCGTATGCTATGTTCAATTGTATCTTGCCCATAGAGTGTGCATTCACGTCTTAGGGTATCAACAGATAGTATAATTGTATGGGGTGTGGTTGTATTACTTTGTGGCTCTTGAAAGGACAAGACATTTGTTGGCCCTTGGCAAGATAGGTGAGTGTTATTAATGGACATTATCTCTCTATCTCGTACAATATGTAGGGCAATATGCTCAAGGTCAGCATTGGTAATCTTGAGCATAGCATTAAGTAAGGCTTTAAGTTTTATGGGGGGTATGGGACATAACCACCCTGCTTCATTGTAAATATATATGCAAGAATTGGTGGTCATGGGAAATATTATTGAACTCGTTTTCCCATGGGGGACACAGGCGCACCGTTTAAGGTGCTGGCACTGGGTATAGAGTCTTTATTTGCATCATCATTTTTTTGTTTTTCTTCCATTGCAACCTTGCCCACGTCTTTAGGTGCGCTAGCAGGATATACAATACGTTGGTGGAAAATGCCTGTAAGAATACGTAAGAATTGTTCACTGATTTTATGTAGGTCTTTGAAGGTTAGCTCTGATTCATCAAGCTGGCCCTCTGAAAAAATACCTTTCACAATACTATCAATATGAGTTTTTAAGCGGGCGGGGGTGGGGTCACTTAAAGTACGAGATGAAGCTTCCACTGAGTCTGCAAGCATAAGGATTGCGGCTTCCTTAGTTTGTGGGCGTGGGCCAGCGTAGCAAAAGTCAGATTCTTGCGGGGTTTCGCCCAAGGTAATGGCTTTTTGATAAAAGAATTGCATAATTCTTGTGCCGTGGTGTTGCTTTATAAGCTCGCTAATTTCTTGACCTAGTTTATAGCTTTCGGCAAGCTCTGTACCTTTTTTAACGTGTGAGGCAAGAATAAGCGCGCTCATGGACGGGGCAAGTTTATCGTGTTTATTACGCCCGCCAAATTGATTTTCAATAAAATAATCAGGATGCATAAGCTTACCCACATCGTGGTATAATGCCCCAACTTTACACAATAAGCTATTGGCACCAATGACTTTTGCCCCTGCTTCTACCATGTTCGCAACAATTAAAGAGTGATGATACGTGCCAGGCATGGTGACCATCATTTCTTGCATGAGGGGTTGCTCTAAACTCATAAGTTCCATGAGTTTGAAGCGGGTTGTATAACCAAAGGCAAACTCTAAAACGGGGCTAAAGGCAAAGAGCATGAGTAATGACATAATGCTATTGACTACTACGCACACTAACTGTGTGGGATAATAAGAGATAGGTGTTTCAGATAACGTGGCAGCGGCAAACCAAAAAATAACTTGCCCAATGCTTAGGGGTAAAATACTCCAAACTACATCTTGGCGAGTTTGGGCCCGTGTTACCAGCCAAGTGCTAAGCATTCCGCCAAGGAAATGGAAGAAAAATAAGGTAATATCACCCTTAAACATAATGGTGGTAAATAGGGCTAATAATATACCCATGGTACAGTAGCGGCGAGCCGCAAATACTGTGGCCACAAGCCCCACAACGCCAGCCACGGGGAAGGCATAAGCCAAGGATGATACATTAATAATTTCGCCAGTATCACTGCTAAGAACAAATATAGCCTTAGCTCCAAAAGCGGTACAAGCAAGGAGTAAGGACATGAGAATGTGATCCTTACAAGTTAAAGGTGTGCTGGGCTTGCCACTGGGGGCCATAAATAGGCCAAAGGAAATTATGACTGATAGAACAAAAAGACCCAATGTAAATCGACCATGAATCCAAGACGTTGCGGAGTTATTGATGGCTTGAATCATGGTTTGTTGTTCTCTGGTGACAAGTTCACCCTTACGCACCACAACTTCACCCTTTTGTAATTTATAGTACACAGGCTCAATTTCAATGGCGGCGGCATCTGCTTTTTCGTTGGTGGCAACGGTATTTAAGGTGAGGGAGGACGGCATAAAGGCAGAGAGCAAAATCACAAGCGCACGCTGTCCAGCACTATCAAGTGTCGTATCATTGCGTAACATATTAGTGAGTTGTATTAAAATGGACTGTACATTTGGTAGACTTGTAACGTCAGGGCGTAAAATCTCCGCGCCAGTTTCTTTAACCCTAATAATGGCCCCAGCCTCACCCACTCTAGCACTGCGAATATCGCTAACAATGCCCGCATTTAATATGTCTCGCACATTGGGTAGAAGCGAATTTATCATATAAGTTTGCACAGTTGGGTGGGAAAGCTGTAATATAATTTCTTCTGCCACCTCTACGGAAACAATATTTTCAAGCTCTCTGAGTACCTCATAGCCTTGCTCAGCATCAGAGCCATTTATCTCATTTAATAAATTTATTATTTTGGTATTAAAGTTATCATAAACTTCATAGCTTAGGTCAAATACAAGGGGTTGGGTTAGGCGTACTTGCTCACGGCGAATATTGGTGGCAAGCACATCCTCCACCAGCAAATCACGATTGGACACCACATCAGCATCGGCAATGCTTCCTGCCGCAAATACTTGGGGGCGATTGTCAAAATTTATACCAGCAAGCACAGCAATGCCAAGCAAAGTCACAAGCAATATTATAAGGCCATAACCACAATGGTGTCTTGAATAAAGTGCCGTTGCTAAACTTTTAAATGTATTTTCTTTATTTTTTATTTTATGTGCCATAAAAATACCTAAAGTAACACCTTAACTATTGTCCGTAGAGATATTGTCATAAGCCGAAACTATTGCACCCACTAAGGGGTGGCGAACCACATCTTTTTCGGTAAAAGTATGAAAAGCAATACCCTTAACATCTTTTAAAATTTGCGCAGCATGTACCAATCCAGAGCGTGACATGGGTCCATTATCACCCCACTGAGCTGGAAGGTCAATTTGAGTTGTATCTCCAGTTATTACAGCTCTTGAGCCAAAACCAAGGCGAGTTAAAAACATTTTCATTTGCTCTGGAGTTGTATTTTGGGCTTCATCTAAAATTATAAAGGCGTCATTTAATGTACGCCCACGCATAAATGCTAAGGGTGCTATTTCAATGACATTAGTTTCTATCATGGAGGCCACTTTTGCACTGGGCAGCATGTCATAAAGGGCGTCATAAAGCGGCCTTAAATAAGGGTTAACCTTATCGGCAAGGTCTCCTGGCAAAAAGCCTAAACGCTCGCCCGCCTCCACTGCTGGTCTGGTGAGAACTATTTTTTTAACCCTATGTTTATTTAGCATATTCAAAGCCATAGCCACAGCAAGATAGGTTTTTCCCGTACCTGCTGGGCCAAGTGCGAAGACCATTTCTTTATTAAATAAAGCTTCATAATAGTCTTTTTGGGCTAAATTTCTTGCGGTGATTGTTTTTCTAGTGGCTGCCACGAAAACTGTATCTTTATACACATGGCTAATGTTAAGTTTTGGCTGGCTTTCAAGCATAGTATAAGCACGTGACACATCCTGACGGTTTAAGGTGCGTCCTTGTTGTACATGCTCATATAACTGTACGAAAAGATTGCATAAACGCTGTAGGACATGTTGATCTGACGTTTTAACAATAACGCTTGCCCCGCGGGAGGCAATGTCTGCACCACTAGCCGATGCTAAAACCTCAAGGTGCGCATTATGCGGCCCAAATAAAGCATTGGCAAGGGTTGGGTCATCAAATTCAACAGTCTCAAAAAGTGCGACGTTTTCTGACATGCGCTATAATTAGCTTAATTTTATCCTGCTGTCCATAGCTTTTGCCTGCTGTGTATGGTGCAATTTTTGCATTAAATCTATAAATTAATAATAAAGGTAATTTTTACCCCATAAATACGAGGTAATATATGAGCATTTCTAGCATAGGCAGCAGTTATTCCGCTTACACATACCAGTGGCAAGGTCAACAATTACAAGGTGCTAGCGCAAATTCAAATTCAAGCGCAAGCACAAGCTCTGACTATAGCTTTGCAGGCACAAGTACAGTGTCATCTATGATTGAGCTTGTGGAGTATTCCATGAGTGCCATGGGTGTTAGCGGTGATGAGCGTGTGACTTTTAGCCAAGTGGAAAAATATAAACAAGAACTGGAAAGCGAATTTAGTAAAGAATTAAGCGCACGCATAGAAGCAACTGGCGTTGACCCCGATGCATTTTTTACCGTTAGTCTTAACAGTGAGGGCGTAATTTCTGTGGATACAGCCCACGCTGACGAATCTAAAATTCAAAATTACTTCAATTCTAATCCAAGCATAGGTACTGATTTACTAAAAAGCCTTGAAGATCAAGGTTATATAGTAAGTGAATCTATGCAATTTAACGTAAGTAGTAGCGGTAGTATATCAATGATATCATCTGCTCAAAAGGACTTACAATCTGCCTTTGCGGGCAATGCTGTACTTGGCGCGGGCTTTGTAGAAGGCCTTGAGCTTGAAGAAATATTATTTGAAAATGAAATTGAGCTTAATTTTAGCGAAGGCGCACTTATTGTTAACGGAGATGATGAAGAAGCTCAAAAAATACAATCATATATCAACGCCAATCCAGAACTTGCTGATGAAGTTAAAGCCATACTTGAAGCAGAGGGCATAGAGACCACAGAAAACATTAAAATAACTGTAGATAGTGAAGGAAATATTGCCGTTGACGCACCATTAATTGAAACTGATGAAGAGGTGCAAGGATTTTTAAATCAAAATTTAGTGGGGCATGATTTTAAGACTGGCCTAACAAGCGTTGGTATTGACCCTAACGTGGATTTTCGCCTCTCCATAGTGGACGGCAAGGTAACCGTAAATAGCTCACACCCAGATGCTGCCATGGTGCAGGCCCTTATAGATAGTGATGAAGAATTAGCTAAAGTATATCAGCAGATTGACGCTCTGGCTGGCATTGATTCCGCAAGACAATCCATGCAAATTGACCCCTCTGCCCTGCGCAC
>CAYJNE010000125.1:0-5036 GCA_964371345.1 uncultured Desulfovibrionaceae bacterium
AAGTAATCGTGAATTCAAGACGCTTTATTGTACTTTCTGTCATATCGCTCTTTCTATTCCTTGGTATGTACACTTGGAATCAGCGCACAGGCGTACTTGATAGATTTGCCACCAACGTTGGTCTTGAAATCGTTGGTAGCCTGCTAAAACCCATGATTTCACTTAGCTCTAACGTAATGAGCTATTGGGAACAATATATCGACCTTGTGGGTGTGCGTGAAGAAAATGAACGCCTAAAAGCTGAAATTTTATCCATGCAAGCAAGACTCATTGCCGCGGGCGAACACAAGGTTGAAGTTAATCGTTTGCGTGCTCTTTTATCCCTACCCCCAGATAGAAGCTGGAATCCAATCGGAGCAAGAGTCTTAGCTGGTCGAATGGGTCCAAATTCAGCCCTTGAAACCGTTATTCTTAGCCGTGGCTATGCCACTGGCGCATCCCCCGGCATACCAATTATGACTAATCTTGGATTGGTTGGTCGTGTGTTGAGAGCTTCTGCTCATACGTCTACTGCTTTGCTCATCTCTGACCCCGGTAGCAGAATTGCTGTGCTTAGCCAAGATACACGCACTGCTGGCATTCTTACTGGTCGTGGTGGCAGGCAACTTCTTGATATGCGCTTTGTTGGGCGCAATGCACAAATTCGTGAAGGTGAACTACTTGTAACTTCTGGTCTTGACGGTGTTTATCCCAAGGGTTTGCCAGTTGCTCGCATTGAAAGTGTTGTACTATCCGACTATTCACAATTTATGACCGTTCTTGCCAAGTCCTTAGTTGATGCAGAATTGCTTGAAGAAGTCTTACTACTAGAACCAACAGGGCTTGAGCCATTACCCTCCTTACCAGAGCCTGACTTTTTAGGACCACCCACCGAAGAACAATTTAAACTTCTCCACAAGGGTACAGGAAACCAAACTGACCTTCCCTTCATAAGGGAAGAATAATGAATATACGCCTTTGGATTTGGTGGCTATTTTTCTTGCCCATCAGCATATTTTTACAAGCAGGCTTGCCTACGGTTGATGTCTTGTTAATTGGCTTAATAATTACCATGCAAGAACATCGCTATAAGGATTTAGCGTGGCTTTTACCCATATTAATTTTTATCCAAGAGGGCATTGGTTCGCGCGAGTTTGGCGGTGCTATACTTTGGTATTGTATTGTTATTTTATTATTTATTATAGGACGCTGGCTATTTGAAGTACAAAACACGCTTTTTGTGCTCATTTTATCTGCTTGCCTTGGGGTTGCACATTTTATATTAGTATATTTACTTGCACCATTGCAGGACTTACATGTTAATATGGACCAACTCATTTATGAAAATATTGTTCAAACTATTTTCACACCCATAGCTTGGCTTTTGGCAAACTTTACTCGCCGCTGGACACATGTAGATGAAAAAAAATATTAACCAACCCACTGGGAAAAAAAGTAAATTCCAAAATTGGCTAAAGGTACATGCCGAAACTGAGGAATATCATCCACCCCGCACAGGCACATTATTGCTACAAGTGTTGGTTGGCATATTTTTCTTTGTATTTGTAGTACGTTTTTGGTATTTGCAAGTGCATAAGGGCAATGATTTTTCCTTGCAAGCACAAGAAAATAGACTACGTGAAGAACGTATCCTTGCCTTGCGCGGCGTCATTACTGATAGCAATGGCGAAATTCTTGCCGGTAATGTACTTACATACGGCCTTACCATTGTTCGTGAAGACTGCCCCGACATTCCTGCCACCCTTGCCCAAGTTAGCGCTTGGACTGGCATTGACCATGAAGAACTTGTAAAAAAATATACTCAAGATCGTCGTAAGGCTCAATCCTTTGACCCCATCCTACTTGCCTCAGATTTAGATATGTCCTTGGTTGCGCAAATTGAAGCTCAATTACTATATTGGCCAGGTCTTGAAATTGTAAGCCGTGCTAGACGCACCTACCCCAAGGGAGATATATATGCTCATATTTTAGGCTATGTATCTGAAGCTAATGAAAAAGAGCTAAAAGCAGACCCTGCTCTTGCCATGGGAGACCTTGTGGGTAAACAGGGTCTTGAATTGGTTCTTGAGCAAGAATTACGTGGTGAAAAAGGGCTTTATCAACTGGAAGTAGATGTGCTTGGGCGTTCCTTAAGTAAGCAAGTTGTTAAATTCCCTCACAGCGGAAATAAAGCTTCTTTAACCATTGATACTTCCATACAAATTGCCGCATGGAATGCTCTTGAAGGACAAACAGGTAGTATTGTTGTCATGGAACCTGACACAGGTAAGCTTGTGGCATTGGTCACTGCCCCCGCCTATGACAATAATTTATTTACTGGCGGTATTTCACACAAAAATTGGGACGCTTTACGGACAAACCCAAGATTTCCTTTGCAAAACCGTGTTATTCAAAGCATGTATCCGCCAGGTTCTGTGTGGAAACTGCTAATGGCTGGTCTTTTTCTTGAACAAGGCATTAACCCCAAAGCACGTGTTTTTTGCTCAGGCGAAACCGTCCTTGGCAATCAGACATTTAGATGCTGGAGAAAAGGCGGACATGGTAGCATGAACATGGCTGAAGCCCTCATGCATTCTTGCGACGTATACTTTTATCATTACGGTGAACAAGTGGGCATAAATAAAATTGAAGCCTATGCCAAGGCCAGTGGCTTCGGTGGTCTAACCGGTATCATCCTGCCCCACGAAAAAGGCGGCATTGTGCCCTCACGAGAATGGAAAAAACGCCGATTTGGTCAACCTTGGGTGCGTGGTGAAACTCTCAATATTGCCATAGGGCAAGGTTTTACACTTGTAACTCCATTGCAAGTTGCAACCTATGTTTCGGCACTTCTAAATGGTGGTGATATTTTACAACCACAAATTTTAAATGATGCCCCACGCATAGTACGTGGTCAAATTCCTGCAACTTCAAGCATTCGAGAATTTATAGTTGATAGCATGCGCAAAACTGCAAGCATTGGTACTGCTAAAATTATTGCTCGCCAAGATGCAGATATGGGCGGAAAAACCGGCACTGCCCAAGTGGTTAAATTAAAGATGCGTGGCACAGAGCGTGTCAAAAATGAAGAATTAGAATACAGACAACGTGACCATGCTTGGATTGCCACTTGGGGCAATAAGGATGCCAAAAGTTATGTGGTGGTAGTCATGGTAGAACACGGCGGCGGCGGTAGCTCCGTTGCAGGGCCAGTTGCCAAAAAAGTTTTTGATTCTATCTTTGGCGAAGAAATAGAGGTTGCCGATGCTACACCTTGATCGTCGCCTATTTTCCTATATTAATTGGGAACTTATCATTTGCTTTGCTGCACTGTTTATCGTTGGAGTGGGCAATTTATATTCTGCCAGCGGCATTCGCTTTGAAGAAGGTGTTACAGTTGCGTCATTTTATCAAAGGCAATTAATTTGGGGTAGCATGGGCTTTTTTGTCATGCTCGTAGCCATGACCTTTGATTATAGAAAATTGCGCAATCTAGCTTGGCCATTATTTATTTTTACAATAATATTATTAATGCTTGTGCCCATTATTGGTAAAACTGTTTATGGGGCGCAACGCTGGATTTCACTAGGTTTTGTCAATATTCAACCAAGCGAAGTGGCAAAACTTGCTGTACTAATTCTTGCAGCACGTGTGCTTTCTTCCAGTGAAAATACCTTGGATTGGGCAGACTTTTGCAAAGTTATATTGGTGGGTCTTGTGCCTGGTGCTTTTATCATTACTCAACCCGACCTTGGCACAACCTTAAACGTACTTTTATTGCTTGGAGGTATGATTTTATTCCACGGCATAAGGGCTAAGGTTCTTAAAACTTGCCTTTTGATAACACCACTAATTGCAGCCTTTATGTGGTTTGTGGGCATGCAAGATTATCAACGGCAACGCGTACTTACCTTTATTGACCCTAGTAACGATCCACGAGGTTCTGGTTACCATATTATTCAATCACAAATTGCCATTGGCTCTGGAGAGCTTTGGGGCAAGGGCTTTTTTGAAGGCACTCAAAGCCAATTGCGCTTTGTACCTGAAAAACATTCTGACTTTGTTATTGCAGTATTTGGGGAAGAATGGGGTTTTGTGGGCTGTGTTGCCTTGGTAAGTTTGTACTGCATGTTTTTATTATCAATATATAGTACCATTGTAAAAGCCAGAGATCGTTTTGGAAGTATGCTTGCAGTGGGCGTATTTTTTTACTTCTTTTGGCAAATTGTTATAAATATGGGTATGGTAATGGGTCTTATGCCTGTTGTGGGAATACCCTTGCCTTTTATGAGTTATGGGGGTAGTTCCATGCTTGTAAATTGTGCCTTACTTGGTATTGTGCTAAATGTTTCCATGCGTAGGTTCATGTTTAAAAGCTAGCATGGATTGTAACTATAAATAGAAAGGGTGAATGTTGTGAGTAAAGACGAAATTAATGCATTTTTAGGCGCAGGCACTGTCTATGAAGGTAAACTTTCCTTTCAAGGTTCTGTAAGAGTTGACGGTCTTTATACTGGTCACATTGTCAGTGAAGGTTCACTCATTGTGGGTAAGGATGCCGTTATTCAAGGCGAGCTAAATGTTGGCGAACTTCTACTTACTGGTAAATTTACCGGAGAAGTAAATGCTAACCGCCGAGTGGTTGTACACAGGGGTGGAATAATTGAAGGAACGCTCAACACTCCAGCTCTTATTATGGAAGAAGGCGGCATAGTTCAAGGTCAAATAAATATGAAGCCAAAGCTTGATGATTCAAACAAGAAATAGCACTAAATTAACTATTTTCAGCATGTGATTTTGTTCACATATACAGATAGATAGAGCCTATTACTTTGCTTAAGTCTCATAAGTATTCAATTTTGTCTGTCATATCCTTTGACAGAATTGTGGGACTGGTGTATAAGAACTTGGCAATTAAAAAACTGCTCTGCCAAGGATTTTTAACCGTTTTTTGCACAACAAAAATCAGGTAATAATTCACAATTAACAGAGCAAGATGGCACAAAAATCGGCTGAATAGTGATTTAATCTCTTTTCCTGATTTTTGTTTTGTGTTG
>CAYJNE010000126.1:0-5005 GCA_964371345.1 uncultured Desulfovibrionaceae bacterium
TTTTTAAGCGGGCGCATACACATTGGCACCATGTCCACCTCTGCTGGGCGCATGGGCGATGCCCCCGCTGTGCATCTTTCGCAAAGCTTGCGTGATTTAGGCCTTAAAACTGGACGCTTAAAGACTGGAACGCCCCCCCGCATTCTAAAATCAAGCATCGATTTTTCACGCATGGAAGAACAAGCAGGCGATAAGCCAAAACCAAAATTTAGCTTTCATGGCCCAAACTCTGAGCTTCCACAAGTTTCCTGCCACATAACATGGACTAACGAGCAGACTCACGACATTATACGTACAGGCTTTGACCGCTCACCACTTTTTACTGGTGTGATACAAGGCACAGGGGCTCGCTATTGCCCATCCATTGAGGATAAAATTGCCCGCTTCCCCGACCGCCCAAGGCATCAAATTTTTGTGGAGCCAGAGGGACTTAACAGCCCAGAATGTTATATGAATGGCATTTCAACATCCCTCCCCTTGGATGTACAAATGAAGCTTTTAAGCACCATTCCTGGCCTTGAAAATGCCCATATGGTGCGCGCTGGATATGCCATTGAATATGACTATGTTAACCCCGTACAACTCAAGCCAACTCTTGAAACACGTACAATCCCAGGACTTTGGCACGCAGGGCAAATAAACGGCACTTCAGGCTATGAAGAAGCAGCCGCCCAAGGGATTTGGGCTGCCATAAATATTTCCAATGAATTGCGAGAACTTCCACCATTTATCCTAGGGCGTGAACAAGCATATACTGCTGTACTCATTGACGATTTAATCACGCTTGGTACCCTTGAGCCATATCGCATGTTTACATCTCGGGCCGAATATCGCCTGCTCTTGCGCGAAAATAATGCCGATGCCCGCCTAACCCCCAAGGGCCGTGAGCTTGGCTTGGTTGGTGATGCCCAGTGGCAAAGTTTTGAACAAAAATATGAAAATGTTAAAAAATTAAATGACATACTAGAGGGCACAAGAGTTGCGCCAAACTCCGAGCTTAATGACATATTAAATAAAGTTGGTGAAAGCCCTACCGATAAATCCATGACCTTAGCCGAGCTTTTACGCCGCCCTGCTCTGACTTTGGAGCATATATGTGAATTATGCACAGAGGTGCAAAGCTTTGAGCATGACGTACAAGCTGAAAGCCAAACTGTAATAAAATACGCAGGTTACTTGCAAAGACAAGAGCAATTAGTACAACGCTCCGTACGCTTAGAAACCATGCCCCTACCACAAGACCTTGACTACACAACCGTAGCTGGACTTTCCATTGAAGTCATGGAAAAACTACAGAATCTAAAGCCACACACATTCGGGCAAGCGGGAAGAATTTCTGGCGTAACACCTGCTGCTTTGACTTGCCTTGAAATACATTTGCGTAAGTTAAAAAATATTGCTAGCATGTAACAATACACAATAAGCAATATTTTAGCTAACATATGAAAATAACCGTCACCACCATAATTTTATTTTTTGCATCAAGCATAGGCTTTGCCATTTTTTTATATTGGCTTGTGCCTTTTTGCAAAAAATTCTTATACATGCGTAGCCACAATAAACGCAAGCAAGGCCTCATTATAGAATTGCTCAATAGATCCATGGCGCAGCGCAGTAAATTTCGTATTGAAGTTATGGACGGTGAACTCAAAGGCTCCGCCAGCGAGGGTGTTTGCACATTAGCTAAAAATAATCAACTATGCATAGAGCTTATCGAAACTTTTGCCGCCCAGCAATGGAAGGGCTCCAATTGCCTAATATTTTTTCAATTTTCCCAAGCCAATAAAATTGTTTTTTTTCACTTTCCAAGCAAATGCCTTGATGCATCAAGAAAGGGTGACATTACAAACTTATATTTTGAAATGCCCACCCAATTAGAGCCAGGGCAAAAGCGTAAGTCGTTACGCTGTGTACCCCCCAAAGGCTCCATTGCTGGTTTTGGGCTTTGGCCTTTACAACCTGATAAGCCACTCCCCACGCATAAAAATGAGATTGCAAAGCCCTTGGTGACTTACCGTGTCAATCAAAGTAACTCCATTGCCTTGGCAGACATTTCCGCAGGGGGAGCGTGTATACTTTTACGGCCTGATAACGAATCCGCCATGTTACACTATTTAAAGCCTGGCTCACGTGTTCTAGCTTTATTAATGCTTAGGCAGCCTGAGCTTGATGCAAAGCCTCTGGCACTTTGGGTTTCATGCCTTGCCATATCCATGGAGCATTTGGAAAAGAAAAATGTTTGGCGGCTTTGCTTACGCTTTGAAACTTGGGCTAGCATGGACGATGCCAAAAATGACATTATGTGGTTTCCCAATGATGAAAACGGCTGTGTGCCCACATTGTCCTCATTGGTTTTGCGCTGGAATATGAAAATACATAAGAAAAATTGATGCCTACTATTAAAAATAAGCAAATTTAAGGAAACGCTGATTAAATCAGCTCTTACTTAAAAAGCATATTGATTTTTTTTGCCTAAACAAGTATACTTGCTCAGTGAACTAAATAACTCTTTGTATTAGCAAAGAGTATTCTTTAACTTTAACCTCGGAGGACCATTTGGACGGAGGTTCGGACAGTACGCTCTGGTCTCGGCTAGGAAAACTCTTTCGCCGAGACGACGAAGAATCATTAGAAAAAGCCATTCTTGAAGCACGTGCCGATGGCGAAGTGGCAGCGGATGAAGAATCCATGCTCCTTAGCATATTACGAATTGATGATATGCAGGTGCAAGATGTCATGACCCCACGCACAGACATTGATTGTGTACCCTCACAATCACCACTTATGGACGTAGCAAAATTTATTGTTGAGTCCGGTCATTCACGTATTCCCGTTTTTAATGACACAAGAGACAATATCATCGGCATTGTACATGCTAAGGATTTATTGCGCTCGCTTGTGGACCCTACAAAGCAAAACGACCCTGTGGACGAACTCATGCGCGAGCCATATTTTGTGCCTGAAACCAAGGGTATACGCGAGCTTTTGCAAGAATTTCGCACACGCAAAATACATATTGCCATTGCCATAGACGAATATGGTGGAACATCTGGCATTATTAGTATTGAAGACGTGCTTGAAGAAATAGTTGGGGATATTGAAGACGAACACGATGCACCCAAGGAAGAAGATATCCGCCTCATAGCACCAGATTGCTACGAACTGACAGGACGGGCATGGCTTGAAGACTTAGGAGAACTTGGAATATACCTTGACTCTGACGAAGTAGATACCATTGGTGGCTACTTAAGCCTACAAGCAGGCCATGTGCCAACCCAAGGCGAAGTCTTTCAATTTGAAGGCTGGTCTTTCACAGTGCAAGAGGCCGATGTAAAATTCATCCGCCGCATCTTAATGGAAAAGATTGCATCAGAAGATATACAAGAAGAAATTGAAGAATAATACAATGTCTTTTTTTCTTTCCTCTGGCCTTACGCTAATGGGCGTGCTGGGGCTGTGGCTTGGCTTTCCAAACACAGTTTATCACGTGCCAATTTTGGTGTTGCTCTACCCACTAAGTCTATTTTTAGTGGGTGCACACGCCAAAAGTAGCATAGACGCCCTGCGCAAGGGCTGGATTATAGGGCTTTTAGGCTCCTCAGCCGCCCTATACTGGTTAGCCATACCCATTCATAATGTGGGCAGACTACCTTGGCCCTTGGCCATTCCATGCGCCCTCGCCATTGGTGCTTATGTTGGGCTTTATGGTGGCATTTTTTCCTCAGCATCCTACATACTTAAACGCTACCTTGGTACATTTTCACGCTGCATTGCACTGGCCTGCCTTTGGTATGGGTTTGAACTTGTACGTGGCACAATCCTAACAGGCTTTCCTTGGCTGCAAATAAGCTCGGCCTTTGTGCCTTGGCCTGTGTTTGTCCAAGCAGCATCCATTGTAGGCGGCTATGCCCTATCTGGCATATATGTTTGCGCAATTTTACTCATATATGAAACCATAGTTGCCCAAAAATCCCAAGCTAGCCTTGCCATTGGCGGGTTATGCCTAGTACTCATCCCCATAGTATTTGGATTTTTAACCCTACACCAAAATCCACTTATTACAGAAAACACAGAAAATCACCCCACATTTATTCTGGTGGAAGGTAATGTAGATCAAAATATTAAATGGGAGCCACATTTACAAGCCGCAAGCCTAAAACTCTACCAAGGGCTAACCCTTGAGGCCATACAAAATTTACGCAAACAAAAGCCAGCCTCAAACCAAACCATGGTCATTTGGCCTGAAACCGCCATGCCCTTTTACCTTGAACATCACCCCACTCTTTCACCAAATCTATCTAAATTTGTTCAAGATATACAATTACCACTGCTAGTTGGCGCACCAGCCACAATTATACATAGTAAGGATAAGCGAGAAGTCTTTAACCGTGCCTACTTACTAAATACGCAAGGCAAAATTGCAAACTATTACGACAAGATGCATCTTGTACCCTTTGGCGAATATGTACCCTCATTTTTACAGTTAGGTTTTCTTGAGGCACTATTACAAGGCATTGGTAACTTTACACCAGGCAGGCAAAGCGAGCCACTCATACATAACAACCTTGCCTTAGGTATGCTTATTTGTTATGAAAGCGTCTTTCCAGCCATTGCAAGAATGCGCGTGGAAGACGGGGCCAATATTCTTGTTAATATTAGTAATGACGGCTGGTTTGGTGATTCTTCCGCACCAGAGCAACATTTACAATTAGGCATATTGCGGGCAGTTGAGCAAAGCCGCTTTCTTGTGCGTAGTACCAATACGGGAATTTCTGCCATTGTGGATAATTTTGGCAGGTTTATGCTCAAGGGTGAACAGTTCAAGGCCCAAAGCCTTACGGGGTTTGCAGTAGCAAGGGATAACAAAACCGTATTTTTCCATATAGGCCCGTGGCTACCATATGCAATTTTTGGAATTTTTTTAATGGCTTTTATTATGGGTAAGCGGCGGAGAAGTTAGTTTTTAAGTTCACTGGGGGAAAACCTTTTCTGAAGAAAAGGTTAT
>CAYJNE010000127.1:0-5003 GCA_964371345.1 uncultured Desulfovibrionaceae bacterium
CTATTTTGTGCCCCTTACCGCTTAACATTTTAGGTGTTGAGCCGTCAAAAACAACGCCCACTTCTGCCATACGGCGTCTTGCATCACCAGAAATAATGTTAATCATCTCACCTGCTACTTCGCCAAGGCTTTGTTCATCGTCAACATCTTCGCCAAACATGGCTTTGGCAACGCTTTTGGCGGCAACCTTAGATAGGCTAAAAGAAATACTGCCAGTGCCTTCGTTTTCATTACAATAAGCACATACATATGCCGAATAATGACCAAAGGCGGTGGTATCTTTTTTTATAAACGGCTTACCGTCATGGGCAGGGCATTGTGCCATAATTTCAAGAACATGCTGAGTCGCTGCAATCATTATAGCATTCAAGGTCTTTGCGTCCATTAAGGCCTCTCTTTTAAATATCTATATTAAGTTTACCAGTGCGTACGAAATTGTCTACTAACTCAAATACCAAAGCATTTCCACAAAAATTTTCTTTTAAAATATTTTCTCTAAACATTGGAATTTTTTGCTCAAATTCCGCCAAGAGTTCTGGCTTTAGTTTTAACATATTGGCTTGCATACCATAACCAAGCCGCTCCACATAGTGCGCATTAAGGCGTTGCTCAACCATAGCCATAATGGGCAAGGTTAAAATGGGCTTTCCAAGATAAAGTGACTCCGTCATAAGCGTATGCCCGCCACCCTGCACAACATAAGAACAACCCGCAAGCAAATCTAAAAAGGCTTGCTCAGATTTTTCCATAAAAATTACATTGCCGTCCTTGCCTTCGGTGCGGTCATAACCAAAAACATAACAAGTGCGCTTAGTGCCAGCCTTTAAAAAATCCACAAGCCCTTTGTGCGTGGAATTACTTTGATATACAAGCACATGCCCTGCATCATATGGTTTTCTATCCATAACAGCATCGCGCAAAATTGGTGCGACAACCCTAGCATTATACTGCTCATGAACGGGTGGAGCATAAAAGGACACGATAAGGTTTTGCTCTGTGGGGCGAAAAAGATATTTAGGTGTTAGGCCCTGAACAAAATAATCAAAAAGCATACTTGACGGTAAATCATGCTTGCAACAAGTTATAACATGCTGATGATCAAGGGTTAAACAAGGCAAGCCCACTCGCTCTGCGGCCCGTGGCACAAAATATTCAAGGTCGGTCATGCACACATCGGGCTTAAAACGCTCTATAATTTTGACAACTTCATTTATATATTTTTCCCTTTGCCACAAAATGGGCACAGCCTTGGCAACACTTGCCAAAATATCCACCTTATAATTGCGAAATACTGTACCTAAATTGGGAATACGCTCCACGGCAAATTCTTGCCCAAAAATGCGCAAAGCATCATCATTGGCAATAAAAAGAAACTCATGCTCTTTAAGCTTTCTGGCTATGGTCAAGCCACGCATGGCGTGCCCATGTCCTGTGCCGTGAATGCCATATAAAATACGTGCCATAATTATCCTTAATATCAACGCACAATTTTCTAACTCAACTGAGCCTGATATATTAGCAAAGGGCAGATTTAAGGTCAACGCCAACTCAACACGCAAATATACACCACTTATCAAACATTGCCTTTTTTATACTAAGGGTATAAACTATTGCGGTCATTTTGTGACGATTGTTTATTGAAAAACTATTCAAAGCATCGGATAACACATGGATATTAAAGAAATTAGAGCACATTTAGGTCGTGTAAAAGGATTATACCAACGCAAAGAAACAGACCGTGCCTTTGCCTCCATAATCATGGCTATCAAAGGCATGGGCAATAAGCCTTTCCCGTCAGACATTCGCTCCATGATACGTGAAAGCGTCCAACTCGTTGGGCGTGATGAAAGCATTATTGAAGTGATTGGCAAACCCTTGGCCTACCAACCTGGCCAAGAACAACTTATCATGGCGGCCTTAGCCAAGGCTTATAAAGACTTACGCGCCAAAGCAGAAGCAGAAGAACGCGCCAAAGCCTTGGAAAGAAAGCTAAATATTGACCACAATCTTAATCAAGGTATGAAGCTCCTTGAGCAAGACAAAATTTCTGAAGCCGATGAATGCTTTAGCCAAGCCATTACCTTCTATAAAGACGAGCACAGCCTTTTTGTTATTATTGGCAAGGCTTTAATGGAAGCAAACCAAGTGCGCCGTGCTCTGCCATATCTAAAACGTGGTAGCGATGTAGACCCCAACAATGCAAGCACCAAGGAACTTTTTAATAAGTGCATGGAACTACGTGCAAAATTATAATTTACAAACTTAAATATTTATAAAATACATAAATTACAGCATATTAAACGCATAGGCCATAACTAGCTTATGCGTTTATCTTTTTTAAAATACTGGCCTCATATATAAAATTATGATTTTTTCATGTAAAACACTTGCTTTTTTCTGGAAAACTTCTAGACTTACAAAAAACTTTTATAATCCAAGAGGAAGCACCATGTTTTCCCTACGCTACATCCATGCGGCAGACCTGCACCTTGATGCGGCCTTCAAAGGCCTTGGTCGTGCCACCGAAACGCAAGCCCTAGCCGAGCAATTGCGCGCGGCTACTTTTACAGCCTTAGATCGCCTTGTTACCCTTTGCGAGAAAGAAAAACCTGATTTTCTTGTTCTGGCGGGGGACATTTATAATGAGGAAGACCAAAGCCTCAAAGCCCAATTACATTTGCGTGACGCCTGTCAACGTCTAAATACGCTTGGAATAAAAGTCTTTATTGCTCATGGCAATCATGACCCCCTGTCCTCACGCTTACAAATGCTTAGTTGGCCTGAAAATACAATTACTTTTGACGACACAGTACAAAGCCACGCTGTTAGACGTAAAGAAAGCGGCGAAATACATGACATTGCCATTGTGCATGGCATTAGTCACGCCAGTGGACGTGAGTCTCGCAATTTAGCCAAGGCTTTTTCTCGCCTTTCGGCTAGTGACAAAGAAAATTCCACACAAATCTTTCAATTGGGCGTCTTGCATTGTACCCTTGAAAATGCACTTAAGGCCGATCGCTATGCCCCTTGCAGCCTTGATGATCTTAAAACAACTGGCCTTGACGCATGGGCCCTTGGGCATGTGCATGAAGGGCGCGTTATAAATGAAGACCCCTTCGTGGCCTATTCAGGCAATACCCAAGGCTTGCACATTAACGAGAGTGGTGCCAAGGGGTGTTTGGTGGTAAATGTTAGCTCCAAGGGTGCAGGCCAAGTAAATAAATTTGAAATCGAAAGTAAATTTCACACTCTATCCCCAGTTATTTGGCAATGCGTGGATGTTGCCTTAGATGATGTAGATAATATTGATGAAATATTACAACGCATAAGCCAAAGCATTGAACAAGCCACAGCAAGTGCTGACCCTGAATGTACAACCCTTATTTTACGCATTCGCTTAAGTGGTCGCCTTGAGCTTGACCATGAGCTACGCAAACCTGACACTCTAGACGAACTTTTAGAACGAATACGACAACATACACCAAGCGTGCCCTTGGTTTGGATAAAGGATATTGTGGTTGCAACCTCTGCCCTGCAATCATTAGAAACCCTTAGCAAAAGGGATGATTTATTGGGTGAAACCTTACGCCTTGCCCAAGATATAAACAATAATGACGAGATTTTACAAAATTTTATGCAAACAAGCCTAGCCCAATTATATACACACCCCAAGGCCAAGCACATTTTAGAAATTCCACAAGGGGAAGATGCCAAGGCACTTCTTAACGAAGCCCAGCGTTTATGCGCTGATATGATGGAGAGCCGCTAATGCATATTACTTCCTTTCATATAGACGGGTTTGGTGCGCTTTCCCAAGTGGGCATTGAGCAATTACCCCAAGGTTTATCCGTCTTTCTTGGCAAAAATGAAGCTGGAAAGTCCACTTGTTTGGACTTTTTCCGCACCATGCTCACAGGCTACCCACAAGCTAGGGGCAAAAAATCAGATGAGCGCGACTACACCCCCCTTGCACATGGCGGCGTTGCGGGTGGATTTTTATCCTTACAAACAAAAGAGCATGGGCTCATTCGTCTTACCCGCAGGCCACAAAAGGGTAAGGATGACATTGTACTCACCGATGCTCAAGGTCAAGTTCTTGATATATCGTTATTAAATAGCATTTTAGCTGGTGTAACTCGTGAAGTTTATCGCAATGTCTTTGGCTTTAGCCTCAACGAATTGCAGGCTTTTGCATCTCTTGATTCTGAAGGCATACGTGATGCCCTTTATGGGGCAAGTTTTGGTATGGGCTTGGTTCCTCCAGGCATGGTTCTTAAAAAACTTAATGACTACATGGGTAAACAGTTTAAAAGTAGCGGTACAAATCCCACATTAAATACCGCCTTAAATAAGCTTGAACTCATACAAAGGGAAATACACAAGGCCCATGCCACTTGTGCCCGCTTTGATACGCTAACCCTTGAAAAACAAAAACTTGAACAAATTATACAAGACATAAGAGCGCAAAAAAATACCACAGAAAATCTGCGCCGCAATGCCGAACGCCAACTAGGTGTATGGCGACAGTGGGATGAATGGATAACCACAGAAAACCGCCTCTCACGCTTGGATAGTGTGCCAGATTCCTTCCCCGAAGATGGCCCTTCTCGCCTAGAGCGTGCGCAAGAGCTGCGCCAAGATGCCACAAGACGAGTACACACCCAAAAAGATCGTTGCCAAAAGTTAGAAACTTCTATAGCCGAGCTTGAAATCAACGCTCAACTCCTACAACAATATACATTGTTACAAAGCCTTAGTGAGCGCAAAACCTCATTCCGCCAGGCGCAAAGTGCCTTGGCACCGCAAAATGCTGCCCTACATCGTAGCGAGGCCGCCCTTGAGCAATACCTTGCAGACCTTGGGCCAGACTGGACTTGTGAGCGTATCCGCTCCACTGATCGCTCACTCTTTGCACGGGGTGAAATGGAAAGACAAGCCACAGACATGCAAGCCGCTGAGCAAACTCATTTGGCGGCAACCCACGCCCTTGAAAAAACTAATAC
>CAYJNE010000128.1:0-4986 GCA_964371345.1 uncultured Desulfovibrionaceae bacterium
CAAAGAATTCGTAACCTTTGTATCATGCAATTATTGCTTGGTAATATTGGTATCTGTGGTGGCGGTGTTAACGCACTTCGTGGTGAGCCAAACGTACAAGGCTCAACCGACCACGCCCTACTTTACCACATCCTACCAGGTTACTTGCCTGTGCCACGCTCAGGCCGCACATCTCTTGATGCCTACTTAAAGGGTGCAACCCCAGGTACTGCTGACTCCATGTCCGCCAACTGGTGGGGTAACACACCTAAGTATGTGGTAAGCTTGCTCAAATCTTGGTACGGCGATGCCGCCACCAAGAAAAATGACTTTGCCTACCACTGGCTACCAAAGGTAGATGACGGCAATAACTGTGACGTACTACACACCTTTGACCGCATGTATAAAGGTAATATCAAAGGATTTGTTTGTCTTGGCCAAAACCCCTGCGGTAGCTTGCCAAACTCTAACAAAATCCGTGCTGCCATGACCAAACTTGATTGGTTTGTTCATGCCAACATCTTTGATAATGAAACCGCTTCCTTCTGGAAAGGCCCAGGTATGGATCCCAAGAAAATTCAAACTGAATGTTTCTTGCTTCCAGCCAGTGCCAACGTAGAAAAAAGCGGCAGCCAAACCAACTCTGGTCGTTGGATGCAGTGGCTTAACCAAGCCGCAGAAGCACCAGGCGAATGTTATAGCGTTGGTGGCATGATGACCCTAATCATGCACAAAATCCAAGAGTTATACAAAAAAGAAGGCGGCCCACTTGCTGAAGCAGTAACTGCCCTTCGCTTTGACTATGACGCTGGCAAAAAAGGCAGCTTTGACGCTAAAAAAGTGGCCATTCGCATTAATGGTCAATTTGAAAAAGATACCACTGTTGGTGGCAAAAACTACAAGAAAGGCCAACCTGTACCAAGCTTTGGCTTACTCCTTGCTGATGGCTCAACCTCAGCAGGTAACTGGTTAGCAACTGGTAGCTTCACCGCTGACGGTAAAAACCTCATGGCCCGCCGTGGTAAGGAAGACCCAAGCGGTCTTGGCCTATACCCCAACTGGTCATTTGCTTGGCCGCTCAACCGCCGTGTTGTTTACAACCGTGCATCTGTTGACCAACAAGGTAACCCATACAATCCAAAGCGCGCTCTTCTTGCATGGAAGGACGGCAAATGGGTTGGTGACGTGCCAGACGGCCCATGGCCTCCAATGGGCATGAAGGGTGGCAAGCTACCATTCATCATGAAGCCAGACGGTGTGGGTTCTCTATTTGGCCCAGGCCTTGGCGATGGCCCATTCCCAGAGCACTATGAGCCACTGGAAAGCCCGCTCAAGCAAAACCTAATGTCCAAGCAGCATAACAGCCCAATTATCCCGCTATTTAATTCAGATATGGATAAGGTTGCCTCTGCTGATCCTAACTTCCCTGTGGTTATGACCACTTACTCATCCACAGAACACTGGTGCACAGGTGCATTTACCCGTTGGCAAAGCTGGCTTACAGAAGCCATGCCTCAGTCCTACGTGGAAATGAGCCACGAACTAGCTAAGGAAAAAGGCATCAAAAACGGTGATAAAATCAAGGTTAGCTCTGCTCGTGGTGAATTAGAAGCAGTTGCCATGGTTACCACACGCATGACACCGCTTAAGGTTAATGGTAAAATCACTCACCAAGTGGGCATGACCTATAACTATGGCTGGCTCTATCCTAAAAATTGTGGCGATACCGCAAACTTACTAACACCATTTGTTGGTGACGGTAACACTGGTACACCAGAATACAAGGCCTTCATGGTCAACGTTAAAAAGGCATAGGGGGTGACGCATGTCTCAAGGTAAATCAATACTGGTTGATGCTTCGCGTTGCACTGCTTGCCGTGGTTGTCAGGTCGCTTGCAAGCAATGGAACCAACTTCCTGCAGTAAAAACTGAACAACGTGGAACTTACCAAAACCCACCAGACTTTACTCCAGAAACCTATAAAGTGGTACGCTTTGCAGAAGGAAAGAAAGATGGTAAGCCATACTGGTACTTCTTCTCCGATATGTGCCGTCACTGTGTAAGCCCGCCCTGCCAAGCCGCAGCCACTGGCGATGAAATTGTCGTGGATGAAGCTACAGGTGCAGTGCTCTACACAAAAGACTCTGCAAAAATGGATTTTGAAACAGCCCGAAGTGTGTGCCCATACGACGTGCCACGCCAAGATCCTAAAACTAAAAAGGTAACAAAATGTACCATGTGCGTTGACCGCGTAAAAGCTGGTCAAAAGCCCGCATGTGTACTTTCTTGCCCAACTGAAGCCATTGTATTTGGTGAAAGAAGCGAAATTCTTGCCCTTGCTGAAAAGCGCGTGGCAGAACTTAAGAAAACTCATCCAAAAGCAAAGGCTCTTGATGCCAGTGACGTTCGTGTAATATACGTTGTGGTCGATGACCCCAAACTATACAGCGAAACCGCTGAAGCATAAGATAATACACTAAACCGCATAGGCCCTGGCACTTAGTGTCAGGGCCTTGTTACGAGGTAGCCATGTCGTTTGCTGTAGTTAAGCAATTAAAAAAGCAATATCCCTATGCAGCTCCTTTTCTTACTTGTTTTGTTCCCTTAGAAGAACTTAGCACTAAATTTGCGCAAGATTTACCACCTCCCACCATTCCTCTAGCTGATGAAACAATTTTTGGTAAATCAGCTTGCGAAGCCAGTAAGGAGAATATTGACGTATACCTTGATGCAAGCCTACTTGCCACAAGTAAAGACTTTTGCGCAACCGCCGCCAAATGCGTTAAGGAGCACACCAAGGCCATAAGAGAACTTGCTGCCTTCCTTAAAAAGGACGAAAAAGCTTGCAAGCATCTTGTTAGTCTTGTACTTTTACAAAAGAAGCACCGCATCGGCCCGTGGGCCAAAAAGCATGGTATGCAAAAAGATGCTGCCGCACTGGTTGCCACCTATATGGCACGTTGCGCCGCCGCTCGCATAGCCAAGCATGCAAAAATTTCGGAAACTTGGACTCAAAGCTACTGTCCAGTATGTGGCCGCTTGCCCAATGCAGGATATATCCAAACTAAAGAGGGGCACCGCTTCTTGCACTGTCAATTGTGTAGTTCCACTTGGCGTTTCCCACGCACTGCTTGCCCTGCCTGCGGTGACGACAAGCCAGAAGGACGCCTCATCTTCAACCTTGAAGGTGGCACCACACAACAAAGGGCCGAAGGCTGTAAGGAATGTAAATACTATTTATTGGTACCAGACATCCGTGACATGGCGGAAAATATTCCACTATCCATATTACTATTCTGTCTCATGCCCATGGATATGCTAATGCAAGACCAAGGATATAAACCACTAGAAAGTCTATAAATCACGGAGTTCGTATGCTTATAGGACCTTGGACACATGACGAATTTATGGAACAAGCACGCCTTTTCCACGGCTACCCAGCACCTGGGCTTATTATTGCTGGCTACATGGTGGAAATGGCAAGAAAAGCCCTGCCCGAAGGCGTGTTATTTGACGCCATTAGCGAAACAGGCCAATGTCTACCCGATGCCGTGCAACTGCTAACACCCTGCACAGTGGGCAATGGTTGGCTACGCATACATAATTTTGGCCTATACGCCCTAAGTCTTTTCAATAAGCACACAGGCGAAGGTGTGCGTGTGCACCTTGATGTGGATAAACTTGGCCCTTACTCTGAAATAAAGTCATGGTTTTTAAAAGAAAAACCCAAGGCCGAACAAGATACAGAAAAACTACAAGCAGAAATCAAAGCCGCAGGCGATAAGATACTCACCATGCGCCCTATCATGCTTCGCAAAGAAGCCCTTGGGCACAAAGGCAAAGGCAAAATTTCTCGCTGTCCCATTTGTAATGAGTGGCACCCAGCGGCCTATGGCGGGCTTTGCCGCTCCTGCCAAGGTGAGTCACCATATCAAGACACGCTTGAAAGTGGCCCCAATAGCCTAAAACCACCAAAGCTTGTGGCAGTACCAGTGGAAGAAGCAGTGGGCCAACACGCCCTACACGATATGACTGAAATTATCCCCGACACAAGTAAAGGGGCGGCATTCCACCGTGGGCAAGTGCTTGATGTGGGCGATGTTTGCCGCCTACAACAAATGGGCAAAGAGCATGTATATACATTGGAAAACACAGAACAAAGTGCCGACTGGGTGCACGAAGATGACGCCGTAACAGGTTTTGCAAAGCTTATGCCTGGTAACGGCACAGCTGCCGAAGGCGAACCCAAGGAAGGCAAAATAAATTTCATAACCACAAGCGACGGCCTATTAAAAATTGACATTCAACGCCTTGAGCGTTTTAACCTTGTGCCAGATGTCATGTGCGGAACAAGGCATAGCATGACCGTAGTAAAAACAGGCACCCGCATAGCTGGAAGCCGTGCCATTCCCCTATATCTGTCTCAGGCAAACTTCAAAAAAGCCATGGCCTTATTAAATGAAGGGCCACTTTTTGAAGTCTTGCCCATGCGCAAAAGCAAAATAGGCATTTTAATTACAGGCACAGAAGTATTCAAGGGTATAATTCAAGATAAATTTGCCCCCATTATCCAGCAAAAAGCACTTATGCTTGACTGCGAAATCGTAGGAACACAAATAGCCCCCGATGATGCAGTGAGTATCAAAACTTGCATAGAAAATCTCAAAAATGCGGGGGCCGACCTCATTGTAACCACAGCAGGCATGAGCGTTGACCCAGATGATGTCACCCGCACTGCCCTACTTGAAGCAGGGCTTGAAAACTCACTCTACGGTATGCCAGTACTACCAGGTGCTATGACCTTAATTGGACGCATTGGACACATGCAAGTCTTGGGTGTGCCTGCTTGTGCGCTGTATTTCAAAACCACAGCCATTGACCTTATTCTACCAAGGCTTTTGGCTAATGTGGAAATAACTCGCCTTGATTTGGCAAAACTTGGACATGGTGGACTTTGTATGGAGTGTAAGAGTTGTGCGTTCCCAAAATGCCCCTTCGGCAGATAAA
>CAYJNE010000129.1:0-2049 GCA_964371345.1 uncultured Desulfovibrionaceae bacterium
GATTCATGGCTTCTAAAACCTTAGCCTTAAACCATTTATCATAGGCAGCAGAGTTAGCAGTTAGGGCAATGGGTAAGCCGCCCTCGTCCACTATGCGAGTTAAAAGAACACGCACAGCATCGGAAAGGGTAAGTCCTGATTTAGACAAGTATTCATGGGCTTGCACCTTAAGTTCATTATTAACACGAACATGCAACATTGTGGTTTCCATATATCCCCCTTATACTATATAATTGTAACTCAAATGAGATATTGTCAAGAAAAATATGTAATTTCATTATCCCCTACACATGCGTAAGCACCATATTGCCCCAAGCGCCTATGGCTTCATCGCATTGCACAAAAACCCCGTCCACGCCTTCAATGCTTTGTGCAAATTCTAGGGCAAGCTCCACAGAGGCAGCCTTGCGTAAGCGATTGCCTAGTGCCGTTGCCACAGCATCGGCAAGGGCTCCGTCCTTGGCGCGCACCACCGCAAGTTCGCCATTACCAAGGCTTAGGGAATGCCCAATGGTTGCAGATGATGCACAAAGGGCCAGCGGAAAATCCCCCGCCTCAAGTTGTAAGCCAAGGCTTGGGCCACCCGCAGGGTCAGCTAAAAGAGCCACCGTGCGTGGCGTTTCAGAATACATATATATATCCCCGCCATTTTCCACAATAATATCAGCGGACTTACCCACATATTTTTCGGCAAGCATTTGGGCTACGGTTCCAGCAACGGCCGCAAAAGGGCCAACACCAGCCTTTGCCGCCCCTGTATACATGCGCATAATTATATCTGGTGCATTTTTGGGCATGGGTAAGGGGGCAAGAGAGGTGCGAAAATCAGGATATAGTGTCACCCAGCTTTTTACATCTGCACGTAAGGAGCCAAGAGTTTCAAGCATTTGGCTGGCAAGATTTTTCTTAGCTACCACTTGTATATCGCTTTCTTCAAGCACTAGCTGAAAAGATATTTCGCCCGCACGTTCGCCGTATAGCGACCTATAGCTACGTTGCCAAGTATTGTATTTTTGTTTTTGTTGCATAGTTCCTAAATGTATCCTTGCGTCTGGGGGCTATCTGATATATCCTTGCAAAGGATCAATAAAATATTTCATCCCTTGTGCATACTAACTAGAGGTTATGACACAATCAAGGAGATATAATGCAAAAGAATTTTTTACGCATTCTAGAACTGGGCCAGAACGATTTTTGGGAATTATTACACGATATTGCAGAAGCCACCAACGCAGACAATGATGAAAAGTACCAAGCATGGCAAAAAAGCCTTGAGGGTATACCCATATATCTTTGGCGTGGCCCCAAGGAAAGTGCCGAAGGAGCTACCTTCATAAAATTGCTTGAATCCTTTGGCCTATCCATGACCGTTTATAATTGTTCGAGCCTCGATGCAGAAGCCATACAAAAAAAAGCAGCCAAGCGCAAAGGCCCTGCCCTGCACATAACTTGTGGTTTTAGTGAAGCTTACCTAGATATACTTACCTCACATGGCGAAGGTGCTTGGTTTACAGGCTATAGCCCTGTTAATTCGCCTTGGGCGGCACTGGCTGAAATAGCACTTTTCCAAAGCATTTCCCCAACCATTGACTCCATGCGAGTAAGCTTAATCGGTGCTGTGGACGGGCTTAGCCAATCCCTTATGGAAGCGGCTATTTACGCACCATTTGAACTATTTATGGCTGTTCCACCTTGGGGCGACCCCGACCACTACCAAACGGGCCTTGCTCTAAAATCTGGTGCAAAGGTGTTTATGACTAGGGAGCCACAATTAGCCCTTGATGATGCTCGCTTAATCTACATGGATACTCGTCTAGCAGCCAGAGCCAATGAAAAACCAGCGGACACCACGCCTCTAGAAATTACAGGTAGAGATAATTTTTCATGGAGACAAGGCTTTATGCTAACCAAAGAGTATAAAGATTGCGCCCTGCCAGATGCCCAAGTACTAACTCTTACTGACTCAGATGACACTACCCTAGTGCCTGATGTGGACTTAGAATTAAGTGCCAAGCGAGCCAATTTTCGCAAATACGCACTTATGGCAAG
>CAYJNE010000129.1:2149-4975 GCA_964371345.1 uncultured Desulfovibrionaceae bacterium
AAAAAATGTCAAGTGCAGTTTGGTCAAAACTTCTAGCAAAATACGACATAGATGACGCTTTGCGTGCCCATGCCTATGAAGCTAGCAGTGCGACCAAACGCGCTTGCCTTAAAAATGCCATTGCCTTTCACGCTCTTGAGGACGAAGGGCCAAGCCATACCCACATTCAGCGTGAATATGCCGCCAAGGGATACTTGCTAAATAAGCAAATAAGCCCAGCCCCTTGGGTGCTATGCATCTGCGCACCTGACTATAATTCACCAGCAAGGTTTATTGCAGCCCTAATGCCAGCTCTTATGGCCCAAGTTCCGCAAATTTATGTGCTACATATGGGCAAGCCCGCCCCGTCACTATTAGTGGCCCTTGAGCTTTTGGGCATTGAGCAAGCCCTTGCCATTGCAGAAAAGTCCCTAAACGAGGTTCAAGAGCTTTTAACAGATTTAAGCACAGAGCAAGGGCGAGTGTTGCTATTTTCTGACGGCAAACTAGACATGGCATCCGTACATAACCACGCAAACAGCTTACATATTCCATTATGGGAAGATGCAGGCCCGCCGCATATTTATGCACATCCAAATGCAGACCAAGACTTGCTTAATTTTGCCGATCCCCATGCTGTTTTTTGTGAACTTTCAAGCCCTCACCTAGACGCAGTTTATGGTTATGATAAAAGCAATCCAAGCCCCAAGGCCTCTCAAATATGGGGTAAGGGCATGGAAGGTTGTTTTATACACCTACATTTAAGTAAAGCATTTTTTCAAAATTCTACACTTATGGCTGAAAGCCTCATACATAATGAGGGTGATTAAGCATGAGCGAAGCTGCAAAAGCACCAAAGTACCTACAAATGTTGCGCAATATCGGCATCATTGCCCACATTGACGCTGGCAAAACCACCCTTACCGAACGCATTTTATTCTATACACAAAAAATCCACCGCTTGGGCGAAGTTCATGAAGGCACTGCCACCATGGACTATATGCCAGAGGAGCAAGAGCGAGGCATTACCATTGCCTCAGCTTGCACCCATTGTGAATGGAATAAACATAATATCAACATCATAGATACACCTGGCCACGTTGATTTTACCATTGAGGTGGAACGCTCTTTACGAGTTTTAGACGGGGCCGTGGGTGTTTTTTGTGCTGTGGGTGGAGTTGAGCCACAATCTGAAACCGTGTGGAAGCAGTCAGAGCAATTCCAAGTGCCAAAAGTTGCCTTTATAAATAAGGTAGATAGGGCGGGGGCAGACTTTGAAAGCGTGCTTAAGTCCATGCAAATCCGCTTAAACACCAAGCCTATTTTACTAACCATGCCACTTGGTCAAGGTGAAGATTTTGAAGCCATTTTGGACATTGTACATGAACAACGCATCGACTTTGCAGAAGATGACCAAGGCCGCACCTTTACTCGCTCCCCTCTAAGTGCCAAAGAAGCGGAAACTCTAGCCCCTTGGCGTGAAAAATTATTGGAAGATTTAGCCGAAGCCGATGATGAATTTTTAGAACATTACCTTGAAGGCAAAGAGGCCAGCCCCAATGAAATTTTTACGGCCCTACGCCGTGCCACCATTGCCCGCCACTTAACCCCCGTGCTTTGTGGCTCGGCCTTGCGTAATGCTGGTGTGCAAATGGTGCTTGATGCCATTTGTGCCCTATTACCTTCCCCTGCGGATATTCAACCTGCAATTGCTATTGATGTTAAAGAAAAAGAGCACCTTATCATCCCTGACCCCTCAGCCAACTTAACGGCCCTTGTATTTAAGGTTATTATGGATGCAGGGCGCAAACTTGCCTTCATGCGCATCTATGCTGGAACCATGCAAGATGGGGTGAGCTATCACAATAGCAATGTGCAATGTGAGGATAGGGTAAGCCGCATCTACCGCCTCCACGCTGACCACCGTGAGCAGTTAAATAAGGCCCAGTGCGGTGACATCGTAGCCGTTGTGGGGCTTCGCTCTGCTGAAACTGGCTCCACTTATTGCGATAAAAAACATGCGGTGCGCCTTGAAAGCATTGCCCACTATGCACCTGTTATTACCCTTGCCCTTGAGCCACGCAATGCCGATGAAAGTTCTACCCTAGATGAAGCCTTAACCCGCTACACCATTGAAGACCCAACTTTAGCCGTTAGTATTGATGAAGGTTCAGGGCATCGTATGCTCTCTGGCATGGGCGAGCTACATTTAGATGTTATTTTGGAGCGCATGAAGCGTGAGTATGGTATTAGCCCAAGGGCTGGGCAACCTCAAGTTGTCTGCCGTGAAAGCATACAAAATTCAACCACATCCGAAGCTGAGTTTGACCGTGAGCTTGGCAAGGAATACCATTATGGCAAAGTGAAATTGTGCATTGAGCCGCTCCCACGTGGCAGTGGTAACGAAATTTGCTTTGGTGATTTTATACCCAAGGACGCCGTAAAAGACGCCAGAGCCTGCTCCAAGCTTGGCCTAAATAAAACTTGGCTTGATGCCGCAGTACAAGGCATTGAAGACAGCCTGCAAAGCGGCCCCCTTACTGGCTACCCCATGCAAGACGTGCGGGTTTGCATAGAAAATATTGAAAAGCGAGAGGGTGTTTCTTCCCCACCTGGCTATCATATGGCGGCGGGCATGGCCTTGCGTGAGGCCCTAGCTAAGGCTTCGCCACAAGTGCTTGAGCCCATTATGCAGGTGGAAATTTCCGTACCCGAGGCCCATTTGGGTGCCGCCATTGGGCTATTTACCACTTGTGGGGGAAGAGTTGAAAACCTTGAAGATAAAGGGGCCGCAGGGGACGGGCAAAAGCTTATGCAGGGCCTTGCGCCGCTTTCAAAGCTTTTTGG
>CAYJNE010000130.1:0-4944 GCA_964371345.1 uncultured Desulfovibrionaceae bacterium
ACATCATAAATAATTTCTAGCATGAATTTTATCAATCCTTAGCTTATAAACTGCTATTTTTAAATAATGAATATTTTCTAATTTATATCTTTTATACGCTTTTTTATTTTATTCGTTTAAAAAACGTGGTCCAATGCGAGTAATTGTGCCTGCGCCAAGAGTTAAGAACACATCCCCCGGGCGCAAATAATCTTTTGCCCCTTGGAGAAGATCATCAAAGCTTTGACAATATTCAACATCAAGTGTTGATACTTGACGAATGCCTTGGGCAAGGCTTTGCCCGCTCACACCAGGTATAGGCTTTTCCGAAGCGGCGTAAATTTCGCTAAGTAGCAATTTATCTACATTATCAAATGCTTTACAAAATTCACCAAAAAAAGCTTGGGTGCGGCTAAAGCGATGTGGTTGAAAAGCCACAAGCAAACGCCTGTCGGGATACACTTGTTTGGCTGTGCTAAGGGTTGCTTCAATTTCAGCAGGATGATGACCATAATCATCAATAACAATTACGCCATCCTTCTCACCCTTATGCTCAAAGCGTCGGCCAACTCCGTCAAATTTTTCAAGACCTTGCCTGCAATGCTCAGGGCTAATATCTGCCTCAAGAGCTACTCCAATGGCTGCCAATGCATTTAAAATATTGTGCTTGCCTGGATGTTTAAGCTCCATAATTCCAAGGCTTTCGCCATGTAATAACACTTCAAAACGGCTTATTTTGCCAACTTCAGTGATTTTTGCACGCAGGGCATTTTCTTCACCAAAACCATAGGTTAAAACTGGCCTTTTGATACTTGGTAGCAATCTTTGCACGCCAGCATCATCACCACAAACAATATTACGACCATAAAATGGCACTTTATTCATAAAATCTGTAAAGGCCTTATCCACTTCTGCCATGCTATCGTAATAATCAACATGATCTAAGTCCACGTTAGTTATGACATTTACTATGGGGAATAGGCACAGAAATGACCCGTCAGACTCATCTGCCTCAGCTATTAAATAATTACCAGCACCCAAACGAGCATTGGCACCATAAGCATTAATAAGACCACCAATAATTACGGTAGGATCCTTACCAGCGGCATCAAAAATAGCGGCAGTCAATGAGGTTGTGGTAGTTTTGCCATGGGTTCCTGCAATGGCAATACCTTGGCGCAAACGCATAAGCTCCGCAAGCATTTCAGCACGAGGGATTATTGAAATACCCTTTTCCTTGGCTGCCATAACTTCAGGATTTTCTGTGCTAATGGCTGTGGATTTAACAAGCACCTGCACATCGCCAACATTTTTTGCATCATGACCTATGTAAATTTCTGCACCAAGATTGCGCAAGCGTTTAACTGTGGCTGATTCACTGGCATCAGATCCGCAAACTTTATAACCTAGGTTCAATAAAACCTCAGCAATACCACTCATACCAGAGCCGCCAATGCCTACCATGTGAATGGTGCGAATTTTCGAATGCATACCTACCTACCTTTGTTTGTAACTACCAACAATCAAAGAACTAAATTTCTAACAATATTTTGTGCGGCATTACCTAAATCTAGGTTTTTTGCCGATTTTGCCATATTTTCAAGCCTGTGTGCATCATTGAGCAAACTCAAAATACTTCCCAATATATCAGCTTCATACATTTCATTCTCTGCAAACATTATGGCTGCTTCATGTTCAACCAATTGCTTGGCATTGTGAGTTTGATGGTCATGGGTTGCATGTGGAAAAGGGACAAATATGGCTGGTCTGCCTGCACAAATTATTTCAGCCACCGTTGATGCTCCCGAGCGGCAAAGTACAAGATCTGCCAAATCATATTCATTTGCCATATCATCTATAAATGCTGAAAGTTGCGTAGTGCTTGCTCCAGCACTCACATAGGCAGCATGAACCCGATCATAATCTTTAGCTCCGCATTGATGTCTAACGCTAATGCCAGCAGCATTAAATATTTCTAAATTCTTTATTATTACATCATTTAAAGCTTTTGCACCTTGCGAGCCACCTACAACCAGTAAACGCTTGCCTGAAAATTCATGTTTATTACTGGCAATTTTTGCAATCGCATTGCGCACAGGATTACCTGTAACTATGCACTTTTCGGCTTTAAAACCCTTCGTTTCTGGCATACCAAGAAAGATTTTTTTTGCAAAATGCCCTTGAACCTTATTACTAACACCAGCAACGGCGTTTTGTTCATGCACAAAGGTCTTAATGCCAAGGCTTTGTGCTGCCATTATGGGAGCAAAGGCTGCATAACTACCAAAACCAAGCACACAATTTGGCTTAAAATTCTTTATAATACCAATGGCTTTAAAGTATGATTTGAGCATTGCATAGGCAGCAACTATTGACTGCCGCCCCCGACCAAGTATTCCACGAACAGGCAAGCCCACAAACTCAATACCAGCATTGCTCACTAATTTTTTTTCTGGCCCATAATCAGAACCCACAAACAATAATTGCACATCACCCTTGAGCTTTAACTCTTCTGCAACGGCAAGAGCTGGGAAGATATGCCCTCCAGTGCCGCCTGTGGTTAGGATGATACGTTTCATGTTTTTTCCTACTATTTAAGTTACTTGCGCTTCTGCATTTTGCTTTACCGTGCGTGAGTAATTGAGCAAAAGCCCCACACAAAGCAAGGTTGCAAGTAAACTACTACCGCCATAACTTAATAATGGCATGGGAATGCCCTTTGGTGGTGCAAGCCCCATGACAACAGCTAAGTTCATGGACGCACCCATGGCAATAATAAGGGTTATGCCAAAGGCTGAATAACGATCGCGCAATTCTTTTTGACCTGTAATAATTTTGTAACAACGCCAAAAAAATAACATAAATAAACTCATCACAAGGCTAATGCCAATGAAACCCATTTCTTCTCCAAGCACAGAAATGATAAAGTCATTGTGTGCTTCTGGTAGATAGAACATTTTTTGCTTACTTGAGCCAACGCCCACACCAAAAAATCCCCCAGACCCTAGTGCATAAAGTGATTGCACCAGTTGGTATCCGCTATCTTGAGCATCTTTGAATGGGTCCATGAAGGCTGTTAGGCGGCGTAAACGATATGGAGAAGAAATGGCAAGGGTGATAGCACCAGCAATAGCCATGCCAACTGCTATAAATAAGTAAACAAATCTTGTGCCACCTGCAACGCACATAAAAAATAGCAAGGCTGTTAAAATAACGGCACTACCAAAGTCAGGCTGCATGAGTAGTAAAATACAAAAAATTCCCGTTACAGCAAATGGAGGTATGACCCCACGACTAAAGGTTTTTATCAAATCCTGCTTGGTGCTCATGAAATATGCCAAGTATAATACCAAGGCAACCTTTACAAATTCCATAGGTTGCAATGAAAATGGTCCTATGGGAATCCAGCGTTGCGCGCCGTTAATGGTTGGGGCAAGTGGCGTTGCAGTGAGCAAAAGCAAGAAGAATGCACCAAAAAGTGCTGGATATTGCATCTTATGAATCCATTCTCTTGGGAGCATGGCAGTAAACCAAAGTATGGTTCCACCAACACCAACAAAAAGTAATTGACGCTTAAAAAAGTAATACTTATCGCCATTTAATCTTTCGGCAACAACACCGCTAGCACTTAGCACCATGATAAGCCCTATGCCAAGCAAAACCACAACAATTGTAAATAACCACCAATCAAAATTTGGTTGTGGGTTTAGTGGTTTAACAGGATTTAGTCCAGTTGTTGCGTTACTAATAGTGCTAACTCTACTTGCTGGTTGCGCTGTTGAATTATCATCTTTTTTGGGCACATTACCAAGTAGCTCTTGTTTTTTATATTCAATATATTGCAAAAATTTCTTCATGATAATGCCCTCACAACGCGCTTAAAATCATCCCCTCTTGCCATATAATCTTTATAAAGATCAAAGGAAGATGTGGCAGGGGCCATTAGTACAACATCCCCAGCAACAGCTTGTTCACGGGCAATGCCTAGAGCAATTTCAAGATTTTCAGACCAAGTCATGGGTGCGCAATGCTCCCATGCTTTTTCAAAATACTGCCTACTTGCCCCAAACATAGCAATATGTTTAACTTTTTCTTCAATTAGTGGACGTAAACCTTCTAAATCTCCACCCTTAAATTTACCACCGCAAAGCAATATAATTGGCTTATCAAAAGCCTCCAAGGCAACTTTTAGCGAAGATGGAGTTGTGCATTTTGAATCATTTACATAGATTACATCGTCTAAATTGCGCACCGTTTCTAAACGATGTTCAAGCGGGGCAAATTTTGCTACAGTTTTTGCGGCAACTTCAAGGCTTACGCCAAATTCCTTAGCAGCAAGCCAAGCCGCTTCCACATTGATTACATTATGCGCACCTGCAAGTAAGATATGTTCAAATTGGCTTTGAGCAGGACCCATAGCATCAAGCCAAATAGTTTTTGCCTTATAATTTTCTTCATTAACAATATTTTTCAAAGAACTATTAATAATCGCCACATCATTAACACCCTGACACTTAAACATATTTAGCTTTGCATCTATATATTCTTGCATATCAAGATGATAATCCAGATGATTTTCGGTAATATTTAAAAGTAGTGATACATGTGGGCGAAAGCTCGTGCAGGTTTGTAATTGAAAGCTAGAAACTTCCAAAACCACAACATCGGCCTTTTGCCCGCTTAAAATATATTCTGAAAGCGGAGTGCCAATGTTTCCACCTGTAAATGCTATCAATCCACGCTCTTCTAGCATGGCGGCCGCCAAGGATGTGGTGGTGGTTTTACCACTTGTTCCTGTTATGGCAAGTACAGGTTCACCTTGCATGCAACGCCAAGCAAGCTCCAATTCGCCTATGATTTCTATGGTATTTTCTGCTGGCAATAGCGGCAAAATCCCTGTGACTGGAATGCCGGGGCTTGGTATTATATAGTCAACATCTTCAAAATGTTCAGCAAGATGCTCAC
>CAYJNE010000131.1:0-4880 GCA_964371345.1 uncultured Desulfovibrionaceae bacterium
GTACAAACTATGGGCACAGAAACAGCTAAAATATATATGCAAGCTCTTGCAGGTTCAATATGAAAATTGCCTATTATGCATCTCTCGGAAATACTAAATTCCAAGGCGTTGCCCAAAAGATTGCGGCGCAAGTTAATATATGGAATGGCATACCAAGCGTGGAAGCAAAGCTTTTTTGTCGCACAATAAATACAAATTGGGATTTGCAGGGAAATACCTACGCCCTACGCACCATGCCCACGCTGGATTATAGTGCCAAGTTGCTTCAAGATATGCGAGATTTCGCACCAGATATTGTCTATGTTCGGGAAGAGCTATGCGGCCCCATGCTTGCGGCAATTCTACGGGCATTTCCTCAAAAAATAGTCTTAGAAGTTAATTCTGACACGGAAAAAGAATTAGAATTAGAAGGTAAAAAATCTTTTAAACGCAAACTAGCATGGTATTATGCAAGCATCACTCGTAATTACCTAAAAAAGCGCATCTATGCTTGTGTGTGCATATCGCCCAATTTTTTGAGTGCCTTCTCTAAAATAAATCATAAAATAGTCATCCCCAATAGCATAGAACTTGATAAATTTCGTATACTAAAAAATGCGAATACCACATCATCAAGACTTGCTCTCGTCTTGGTGGGAACTCCAGGCCAAGCTTGGCATGGTGAAGATTTGCTTATTCCTCTGGTAAAAGCCATGCCCGAATGTGATTTTCATATTGTGGGGCCAGAACAACTGGCAGATGCACCGCCCAATATGATTTTTCACGGTTATCAAACGGGCGAAAACATTAAAAAACTATATGCCACGTCACATATAGGCATTGGCTCGCTAGCTAGATATCGCCACGGCTCCCCTGAGGCCAGCACCCTAAAGGTGCGTGAATATATTGCCCATGGCCTACCAGTCATCCTTGGCTATACCGACACTGCATTCAAAAAAAATTCCCCCCCTTGGGTCTTACAACTCACGGGCGAGGAGGGGATGTTCACAAAGAACGAAAATATCAATAAAGTGCGAGAATTTATTACACAATATGCCAATATTACTGTGACACATCAAGAAAGCGCACCCTACATTGACGCTAAAATGTGGGAAGGGGAAAAAATAGAATGGTTAAAAAACATTCTATAAAGAATATACAACAAAAGACCTAATTACTTTTCCTGATATTGCTTTGGAATAGCATTAACAATTTTTATTACTTCCTCAAAATCCATACCCAATGTATCTAAATACCATTTAATATTCTGATATCGAGGTCTGTTTTCTGCTTCAACAAGCTCAAGAGCTTTTTGCCGACTAAGCTGCCCTTCTCTAATTTGATTGCTCCTAAATGTATCATGTTCAGTAAAACCTGCAACCGTATAGTACACATAGTTATAAAATCCAGCTGTGCCATCACCTATACGCCAAGTGGTTGGAGTATCTATAGCAACTTCCCAATTGTATTGGTGTATTAAGGTGTCATTGACTATATCTTCATCCCATGTCCAATAATCAAAGAGATGATAATAATCTTCTTTTTTTGTAAAACTTCTATAATATTCACCAGATAGAGTATCCCAAAGTGAACTATTAAAATATGTGGGACTCTCGCACATGGCCTTAAAACGTTTACCATGATACTTTAATTGCTTTAATACCCCATTAGTATAAACCTTATCTTCTTCAAAATCTGGTTTAATCCCTAAAAATCCTGTTTTAAAGTGGGTTTGCTCGAGGGGGTTTACTCCCCAAATATTTAGATTAATCTTGGTTTGCTTCTTTATGGATTCTACATGCCTGAAAAAATGCTTGTCACCTGCTGTGAGCATAGCCATCATGCCAAGATGCGGGGACTTTAACCAAGCCCGTAAATTCATTTTGATATTTTTTCTTTTTTGAGAAATATCTGCAGCTACAATAATATTTTCAACACCCATATCACCGCACATTTGACTAATATTTCTTCTGCCTAAGTCCGTCACCATCCCCCAATCATAGGTATAAGTAACAGGCTTCATGCCAAGCTCGGTAACTATTAAGTGCAAAGCATAGCAACTATCACGACCGCCAGAAAATGGAACTATACAATCTAAGGCACTACCCGACTTACGATAGGGCTCAATAAGTTCAAACAACATTTCTTTAGGTTTTGGATTGTTGCGCAATTTGTAGTTATTGCAATAATTACAAACACCATCTTCATCAAATTTAATAAAAGGCATGGTTTCAGGCAAAATGCACTTTGTGCAACGCCTAAGATTTAATTTACTAAATTCTAAGAGTTTTTCTTTTGCACTATCATATTGCAATTGGGGGATAAGGTTTTCAGTTCTGGAGTGTATGTCAGAAACTATGAAGTCCTTATCAAGTACAGGAATATCTAATATTTGTATTTTATCTTTTATTTGCTCTACATTTTCACAATTTATTTCATCAAGGGCGTATCTCTCAGAGGCAAAATAAATATCACCGCCTACATTGCCCAAATACAAACTCCCATTATTGGAAAACAGGAGTAACTTTCCATATTTAGGAACGACTAATGCACAGCTTATAACACCTCTACAAAGTGAACAAATTTTGGTGGGTATTTCTAAAATATCACCACCTTGCAATAGGTGTTCTTCGGCAATGGCAACAATAAGCTCTGAATCAATTTGATATTTTCTTTTAACGTTGAGCTTTCCCCACACCTCTTCTTCATTTACAATGATACCATTATGGATAACGCACATGGCATCTCTTACTACGGGCTGATTATCACTAAGACCATTGGTAATAAGACGACTGTGCCCTAAGGCAATTTTACAACAATCTAAATTTACCTTTTGTAGCAATTTTTTAACATTATAGTCCGCCCGAATAATATTATATTTATTATCAGAAAAATAAAGCACCCCGCTTGAGTCAATACCTCTTTGCTCAGAATGCTTTACGATTTTGATAAAATTTTCTTTATTAATATTTTCTTTGGAAATCTGACCGAATATACCGCACATAGATCATTCCTTATATTATTCTAACCTTAATTGCGTAAGTTTTACGATGATTTCACGGATAATCTCATCATTTTTTTCCCAGCAAAGCTCTTTGGCGGCTTCATGAGAATTATTCTTAAAGGCATCTATCATTTCCGGAGTACACGACAACATAGCCTGCATCAAGCTCTCAGAAGTATAGTCCTTTGTCACCACGCCAAGCTGTTTCTCTTTTACTAAATCAGCCATATCTGGTGCGGGTGAAACCACAAGGGCAAGCCGCGCTTGTATAAACTCAAAAAATTTATTAGGCCATGCATATTTTTCATTAAATGTATCTTGTACAGATAAATACACACCCACGTCATACTGAGATATAAATGAAACAATATCCGGCATAGGAACAGTGGGAATAAAATTTATATGCTCATGGGGCTCTGTAAGCTTCTGCAACTTTTTATAATACGGCACGTTATTTGGCATAAGCATAAGATCAAAAGTACATTTTCCTTTTAGAGGAATAAACCCTTCAATCATATATTCCAATTTTCGAACAGGAATGGCATCACCATGATGTATACAACGAATAAGATTTGGTGCTGTTGCGTGTGGATTAATATTTTCATCGTAATAAGAAAGACTTGGTAAAACAATACAGTCAACACCATATTCGTCTTTATATCCTTGCGCTAAACCTGGAGATACAGTAAAAACTACATCAGCTTGAGGCAAATATTTTTTGCAAATATAATCCATAAGTCCACGCCAACATAAACGCCAATATAAACTGTTTTCTCGCAACCGTGGGAAAAATTCTCTTATATCCATTATAAGACGACAATTACCTCTATTTTGAGGAAGGTTTTTCACTGCCAATGCCAGTGGAAGCAAAAGAATATCCTGACAAACTATGAGAGAAAAAGTTCTTTCTTGCAAAACGCACAAGTTATCTTTGCGCTCTTTTGACCAAAGTATGTGCTCATAAAAACGCAAAAAAAGCTTGGTTGCCTGAAAAAGCTTTCGCTTAAAAGAAGGGGCAGAAAATACAGGAGCAAGCTGTATAAATTCAATATCACCTACAAAATTATCTTCGGGCGGAGCCGAACACACTGTCACCTTGCCAAACTCACTCAACAAAGCATTGAAACGTGTAGGCCGAGGGTTACGCCCCAAGGAGCTACTAAAAAACTGTAAAATCTGCATATACTAATGTGCCCTTATTCCATATTAATCATACTTACTGCAAAGTTTTGTAATAGTATAGTCAATAAGCTCATCATTCTTTTCCCAGCAAAGCTCTTTGGCAACCTCATGAGATTTAGACTTAAAACTATCCACAATTTCTGGGGTTAAAGATATTATAGCCTTAGTTAGACTTTCAGGGGTTATTTCTTCAGTTGCAAGGCCTATTTGCTTTTCTTTTACTAAATTAGCCATGTCTGGTGCGCAAGAAACAATCATTCCTAATCTAGCCTGTATACACTCAAAAAGCTTATTGGGCCATGCATACTTTTCATTATAAGGATAAATAACTGACAAATATACACCCATATCATACTGAGATATAAATGATACAATTTCTGGCATGGGTACAGGCGGAATTAAGTTAACATGTGGAAGGTCAATAGTTAATGCTTTCAGCTTCTCAAAATAATCCACATCACCAAGCACAAGCATAAGGTCAAAACTTGCCTTACCCTGCAAAGGTCTAAAAGCCTCTATCATCAACTCCAACTTGCGTGCAGGAGCAGCTACACCATGATGTATAAAACGTAGAGGAACGCTGGTGGTAGCATGAGGCGCAATGTCATGATAATAAGAAAGACTTGGCAAAAGCTCACAAGTGACATCATAGTATTTTTGATAAGCACGCACTAAGCCAGGAGATACAGTAAAAACAACATCTGCCTGCGGTAAA
>CAYJNE010000132.1:0-4860 GCA_964371345.1 uncultured Desulfovibrionaceae bacterium
CCACACCCGCCAAACCGCCGTATTCATCCAGTACGACAAAAAGGTGAGTGCGAGAATTCAAAAACTCTTGTAGCAATTTGTCCAAGGTCTTGCTTTCTTGAACAAAATGTACTGGCACCATAATAGACCCAAGGGAACACTTGTCACCATCGGCCATGCGCTTGGCTAGCGTGCGCCGCTCCAATATGCCAACAATATCCTCATTGTTTTCAGCATATATGGGAATGCGGCTAAAGTGCCATACTTCATGTACTTTACAAGCCTCATGCATGTCAAGCTCTGCGGACAAAGAAAATACAACTGTTCTAGGTGTCATGATGTCATAAACGCGTTTTTTATCGAGCGAAAGTACATTACGTATGGTGCGTTCTTCAAATGGTTCGATGCGTCCAGCTTGGCGTGATAGGGTTGCGGCGGCGCGAATATCTTCTTCCGAAACTTGTGGCCCTTTATCTGAAGGAGAAACAAGCCTTGTTAAAAAACCTGAAAACCATATGACTGGCGTTAATACTTTTGTTAGGAAAAAGAGCGGACGTGCCGCAAAGCCAGATATGGGATTTGCATAAATAACACCTATGGTTTTTGGAAGAATTTCACCAAAAATCAAAATTAAACAGGTAAATACAGCTGCAAAAACACCCATATAGGCTGAGTCAAATACAGCGGTAAAAGCAGCACCAGCCACGGCGGAGCCAGCAGTATTGGCAACAGTATTAAGGGTTAAGACTGCGGCGATGGGGCGTTCCACTTGTGTGCGCATACTATAGAGCAATTCACCAGAAAGCTTGCCCTCTTTGCGCAATTTTTCAATGTGTCCCCATGTTACAGAATACAACATGGTTTCGGTTAAAGAACAAGTGGCAGAAACTATTAAAGCAAAGCCTACGGCTAAGGTCAGCGTCAACATGATAATTCCTTTGAAATAAATATGATACTCTTCCTATATCCTATGAAAATACTTTGGGCAATATGCAAGCCATAGCTAATTTTTTAAAATATTTTTATTTTACCCTAAAGTTTGACAAATTTTTGCCGATGATTATATCGTGGGAGTGGAGTTTTTTATTTTTGTTACATAAAACAACGAGTTTTTTATGAGCATCGAAGGCATTTTTACCACTGGGGTTGAGAGTACCCCCAATTATAATCCGACAGCTGGTGTTGCTGGTGCGAGCAATAATAACTCGGGCAATAATAAAAATGACAGCGGTGGCAGTAAAAATATTGCCGATACTCTAAGCCTAAGCCCCGAAGCCAAAGCCCAAGTGAAGGAGTTGCAACAGCGTGACCGTGAGGTGCGTGCTCATGAGCAAGCTCATGTTGCCGCCGCTAGGCAATATGTGGTTGGGGGCATTAATTATACCTACACCCGTGGTCCTGACAATAAACAATATGCCACAGGCGGCTCTGTTTCCCTAGATACAAGCCCCGTTGCAGGTGATCCAGAGGCAACACTTGAAAAGGCCCGTGTTTTACGCAGTGCGGCTTTAGCCCCTGGTAGCCCTTCTGCTCAAGATCAAAATGTTGCCGCACAAGCCTCAGCCATGGCGTCTGAAGCTCGCACCGAAAAAACTCAAGAGCAAAATGAAGAACAAGGCAAAACCCCAAGCGTTGAGCAAAATAATTTTGCCGCAAATTTTGCCAATGTTAATGATGTGCGTAGCCCGCAAAATACCGTGCCATCCAGTGCTGTGAATGGTAGTGATGTTATTTCTGCCCAAGCTGCCCCCCACGCTGCCTTAGGCTTAACAAATTCCGTTACGCATAGCCCTCGTAGTGTGCTTAACAATATGAATACTGCTCTTGATGCCTACAAAAATCAGCAAAGAAGTGCCTTTATGCCCTCAGCTCTTGCCCCTTGGGGTACGGGCATAAGCCTGCAAGTTTAATCTACTTTTATGGCTTCTCCCATAGTTTCCATTATAATGAATTGCTATAACAATGCTGCAACCTTGCATGAGGCATTGCAATCTGTAGTCACGCAAACGTTTACAGATTGGGAGGTTATTTTTTGGGATAATGGTTCAGATGATGACAGTATAAATATTGCCAAGGGTTTTAATTCAGAAAAAATACATTGTTTTCAAGATTGTGAGCGTATATCACTTGGGCATTCTCGTAATCAGGCTTTAGCCAAGGTTAGTGGAAAATACATTGCCTTCTTAGATTGTGATGATATTTGGCTACCCACCAAGCTTGAAAAGCAAGTTAGCCTCATGGAAAGTGATGCAAAGCTCGCCCTAGTCTGCACTGATACGGAAAATTTTTATACAGATAACTCCGTATATAAACCCCCATATAAACCCCCATATAAATCCCCATACAAATCCCTCGGACGAGTTTTTACCACCGCCAAACCCCATAGAGGCAAGGTATTTGCTAAGCTTATTCAGGGGCAGTGGATTAGCATGTCCTCGGTTATGTTACGCCGTGCATGTTTAAATGATGAGGGTGGGCAACACTTTGATATTACATTAACCATTTGCGAAGAAGCAGAGCTTTTTTACCGCTTGGCCCATGAGTGGGATTTTGACTATGTAGATGCAGTGCTAACTAAGCGTCGCATTCATGATAATAATACAACCTTTACTCGCTTTGATGAGTTAGCCGCAGAAACGGAATATATCCTTAAAAAACAATACGAACTCCATGCGGATTTTGATAAAAATTATCCAGATATTGCCAAAGCCCTTAAGCATAGGGCCGCATTCCAACGCTCAATTGCCCTTTGGCGTAATGGGCAGGGCAAGGCCGCACGTAAGGAGCTTGGTGGTATTTCATTATTAAAAGCTCGCTTATTTTATGTGGTGAGTTTTTTACCGCCTTCGGTTTTTCCGCATTGCGTGTGCTTGTATTTTAAGTTAGCAAAATATATAAATAGATAGCATGAGCACAAAATCTCAAAATTCCCACCCCCCCCAATATCTTGGATAATCCACATTGATATGGATGCTTTTTTTGCATTGGTGGAGCAACTTGACTTGTAAACTAAATTCAGTATAAATTTAGTTTGTAAGGAGATTGATTATGCAATTAAGTTCTGCCATTCGTCCTATCAGTGAAGTTAAGGCTCAAGCTACGGAGATTATTCGTGCATTTCAAGAAGAGGCCGCACCGCCAGTTATTATTACTCAAAATGGAGAGGCTACTGCCGTGCTCATGGGTATACAAGAATATGAGCGTATGCAAGAAACTATGGCCTTGTTAAAAGCTTTAAGTGTATCAAGCAAGAGCATTGCGCAAGGTGAGGGAATTTCTGCAAGGGCCGCTTTTGCTGAAGTGCGAGAGCGTGCCAAAGCAAGGCGTAGCAATGGCTAAATCAAAGTATGCCATTATTCTTTCGCCAGAAGCTTTGCAGGATTTAGATGATATTCACATCTATATTTCTAATAAAGACGGGCAAGATCAAGCCGATGTTATTTTGGATAGACTAGAAACTGCTATTTTAGGGCTTGAAGAGTTGCCAAAGAGGGGTAATATTCCCCCTGAGCTTATAGAAACTGGCATCAATCGCTATTATGAAATACATTTTAAACCTTGGCGTATTATCTACGAAGTTAGCGATAAAAATATCTACGTCCATTGGGTATTTGACTCCCGTAGAGATGTAGCAAGCCAAACTAGAGAGCGGCTATTGCGCCCCTAAATGCAAATGATAAATAAAATGGTTAAATCTTTTCAATCACCCAACCAAATGACCAAAGCCCCCCAAGTTACCCAAACACCCCCAATATCTTGGATAATCCACATTGATATGGATGCTTTTTTTGCATCTGTTGAGCAACTTGATGATGAAAGTCTTAGGGGTAAGCCCGTGGTGGTGGGTGGCGGTGAGCGTGGTGTAGTTTCCGCCGCGTCATATGAAGCCCGTGTGTTTGGGGTGCGTTCGGCCATGCCAACGCATATGGTTAAAAAGCTTTGCCCCGAGGCCATTTTTGTGCGTGGGCGTATGAGCCGCTATAAGGAAATGTCTGGGCTGGTTATGCAAACATTGGGGCAGTTTTCGCCCCTAGTTGAGCCTGCCTCCATTGACGAAGCCTATATGGATGCGGAGGGGCTGGAGCGTCTTTTTGGGCCCATTGACGAGCTTGGGCAAAGCATTAAGCAGGCTGTTTTTGATAATACGGGGCTTACTTGTTCTGTGGGGGCGGCACCAGTTAAATTTTTGGCAAAAATAGCCTCAGATATGCGCAAACCCAATGGTTTATACGTGCTTTATCCTGATGATATTCCAAATTTTTTACAAGAATTACCCGTAGGCAAAATCCCAGGGGTTGGTAAGCAATTTATAAAGGAATTGCGCACTCTTGGCATACGTGTAGCCAGCGATGTGCAGAAATTTCCTGCAGAGTTTTGGGAACGCCGCTTTGGTAAGGGTGGGCAAATGCTTTATGCTCGTGCACTTGGGCAAGATACTCGTAAGGTGGCACCGCTGGCGGCCCCAAAATCAGAAAGCGCAGAAAAAACGCTTGATAAAAATACATGGGATAAGCAGGAGTTACAGCGTTATCTCATGGCGCAGGCTGAGCGAGTGGGGGCGTCATTGCGTAGACAAAATTTGCGGGGGCGTGTAGTAACTCTTAAGGTTAAATATGCAGATTTTACGCAAATTACCCGTAGCCGCAGCCTTGAGCGAGCAACGCAAAGCACGCAAAGTATTTTTGATACGGCTTGTGAATTGCTTGATATATTAAAGCTTGAACAACAGGTGAGGCTTATTGGGCTTGGGGTTTCTGGTTTTGATATGCGTGATGAGCAGGTGAGCTTGTTAACTGTTGGTAATGATGATGAAAAACATTCTAAATTAGATAATGCGCTTGATGATTTGCGTGGTAAGTTTGGGAGTGCGGCTGTGGTGCG
>CAYJNE010000133.1:0-4853 GCA_964371345.1 uncultured Desulfovibrionaceae bacterium
GTTGAAAAATAGCAGGTAGTTGAAAAAGCATCATCTACTGCTTCAGTGGTGAATTTTAGTCGGGTCGAGTGGGAAAGACCACACTCCCCTCCTAAAATTCACCACTTCATTGTATCTGATACTTTTTGAACTACCTGCTCAATATTTTTTGAGTAATGCGCTACGACGAAATCGTAGCTACCGCATCACTAAAAAACTTTACCTAACCTCATACATAAATTAAAATAACACAAAACCACTATACAAAGTACCAATATGGACTTAGTTTAGTGGCAACAAATCAATAACGAGGTAATTATGAAAAATATTTTCGATGTAGTAAAAAGTGGTAATCTTGGTGATATTAGTAATAGTCTTGGCTCTGCCCTTGGTGGTGGTGCCACCGCCGTAAAAAACGCCACATCAGGCATGGGCGGCGTTGGTGGGCTTTTGGGTGCTACCGCCGTTGGTGGCCTTATGGGCGCATTATTTTCTGGCAAAAAAGCAAAAAAAGTGGCCAAAAGCGCTGTTGTAATTGGTGGAACAGCCGCCGCAGGTGCTCTTGCTTGGACCTTCTATCAAAAATGGGCCCAAGGTAAAAATGAAGCCCCACAAGCTCAACAGGCTCAGCCGCAACAAGTTCAGCAAGCCCCCACTCAACCAGCGGCACAAACTCTACCTCAAGATACTACAGCAGTTATCTTGCTAGAGGCCATGGTCTTTGCCGCCCGTGCAGACGGCCACATTGACGATGAAGAAAAGCAAAATATCCATAATGCCACCGAAGCCCTTTTCCCAGGGCAGCAAGTGGTCACAATGCTTGATGATCTTTTGCAAAAGCCCATTGACCCAAACTCCCTAGCCGCAAAGGTGCAAAATAAAGAGGAAGCTTACGACCTCTACCGCCTATCTTGCGCAATCATTGACATTGATTCCTTCATGGAGCGCAGCTACCTTGACGGCCTCGCCAAAGCCTTAAACATTAGCGATACCGAAAAAAATTCCCTTGAACAAGAAGCCCTAGCCGCCCGTGAGCACATGGTTTAAATAGAGTTGATTATTGATTTTTGGGGGAGGAGAAAACCCTTTTTGTGAACAAAAAGGAGTTTTCCCCTCCCCTTTCCCAAAAAAACTTTAATGCCCAAAATATCCCTTTCAGGGATATTTTGGGTTTTTAAACAAAAAAAGTGTCTGCTTTGTTTCCAGAGCAGACACTTGATATTTTTTAATATTTTATCAATTAGCCTTGTAAAAGCTTACGTAACTCAGTTTGCGTATCCTCGGCATGATCCGTAGGCACTTGGCATGTGCCAGCATTCAAATGCCCGCCGCCGCCATAGGAAAGCATAATTTCACCAATATTTACGGAAGATGAACGATTTACAATGGATTTACCCACAGCAAATACCACATTCTTCTTCTGTAAACCCCACATAATATGAGCAGAAATATTACACTGCGGGAAAAGAGCATAAAGGGTAAAGCGGTTAGTGGCCCAAATTGGGTCAACGTCACGCAAATCAAGCTCAATTAAGTTACCATGAATTTTGGAAATGCTCTTAAGCTGTTCCTTGGCCTTTTCTTGATGCTCATAATATAATTCCACACGCTCTTGTACGTCAGGGTCTTCAACAATTTCCTTAACAGTCATACCACTACCGCAAAGCTCAATCATCTTCATCATAAGCTCATAGTTACTGATGCGGAAATTGCGGAAACGGCCAAGGCCTGTACGTGGATCCATTAAGTAGCTTAAAAGCACCCAGTCGGTGGGCTCAAGAATTTCTTCAATGGTAAAGTTTGCTGTGTCAGATTTATCCACAGCAATCATCATGTCATCACCAATGTCAGGAAAACGCTCCTTACCACCAAAGTGCTCATATACAACACGAGCAGCAGAAGGTGCATCAGCCTTAATTACGTGATTGGCACTTTGGCCAGTGGCACGCATGGTTTCTGACAAGTGGTGGTCAAAGCACATATGCACATAGGGGCTATATGGAAGGTTTGTTGTAATATCATTTTTAGTAAGCTCAACACGCCCGTCTTGTACGTCCTTTGGGTGCACAAAAAGAATGTCCCCAACCATGTCGATCTTCTTCAACAAAACAGCGCACACAAGACCGTCAAAATCACTACGAGTTACTAACCTATACTGAGATGCCATAAATGCCTCCGCAAAAATTTTTTTATAAAAAAATTGTATATATCAATTCGTAAACAATGCCTTTATTTTTTTGTTTTGTCAATACTTAAAGAGCATTCCAAAACCTAAAAAACCTATTATCTGCTGCTATTCGATAATATTAAGAAAAAAATTCTAATTTATTTCGCACATTAAATATCTTGGCAGAATGCGTACTGTTTTGTATAAGTAGCCATGCAAGAATATGAAAAAAATACACACTATGACGCCATAATTTTAGGGGCAGGTGCATCAGGACTTATGTGCGCACTCACAGCGGCAAAACGTGGCTTGCGCGTGGGGGTGATTGACCATAATGCCTATGCAGGGCGCAAAATTGCCATTAGCGGTGGCGGCAAGTGTAATTTCACCAATATACATATGGGCAGTGCCTATTATGTGGGCGAAAAAAGCTTTATAGAACCAGCCCTTGACGCCTTCCCACCCAAAAACATGCAAAAGTTTTTTAGCACCCACGCCCTATCGTGGGAAGAACGTGAACACGGACAACTATTTGGATGCCAAAGTGCTAAAATGTTAGTAAGGGCCTTAGTTGATGAATGCAAAAAATATAATTGCCACTTTTTTCTTGAACATAACTTAGACGACATTTCCACAAAAGAACAAATATTTACAGTTTCTTGCCACAATGACAATGTAAATAAATCATTTAAAAGCAAAAGCCTTATCCTAGCTCTTGGCTCCCCCGCATGGTCAAACATTGGCGCAACTAGCTTTGGTCTTAAAATAGCCGCTAAGTTTGGGCATAGTCACAAAGCATTTTTGCCAGCCCTAACATCCCTGCAAATGCCAAAAGATTGGCCCCTTGCAGACCTTTCAGGCATAAGCCTTGCGGTAAAAATAAGTACAGGCGATTATAATTGCACAGATGATTTACTCTTTACACACAATGGCTTAAGTGGCCCCGCCACCTTGCAAGCCTCTTGTCGTTGGAAACAAAATACGCCTATATATATTGATTTTTTACCACATACCCCCTTTGCAGAATTACTGGATGCCAAAGAATGTGGCAAGCTTTTCGCCCGCACCCTACTTTGCCGTCATATGCCACAAAGACTGGCAGACAAGCTTCTGCCCTCTGAACATGCCCGCCGCAAAATTGCCGAGCTATCCAGAAAAGCGCGTAACGAAATACTAGAAAACATCCATAACTATAGCACAATCCCAAGCAACACTGGCCCCATAACAAAGGCCGAAGCATGTCTTGGTGGCGTTAACACCGCAGAAATAAACCCATGGAGCATGGAAAGTAATTTGCAAAAAAATCTCTATATCATAGGGGAATTGCTTGATATTACAGGGCAATTGGGTGGCTATAATTTACATTGGGCTTGGGCCAGTGGACATTTAGCGGGCTTAAATATTAGCTAGTTTTTAAGGAAACGCCGATTAAATCAGCGTTTCCTTAATCCTAGCGTACATCATAAAAATAGATTGCATAAATATTTATAATAACAAACCAAAAAACCCCAAACAAACAAAAAGTAACATTTGTTTGCCTTGTGTACTTGGCTTTTGCTAGACTTTGTGCTAAAGAGAACAATGTATGAAGTCGCAAAAAGCGACCTGAAAAACTTTACAACTTATTTAAGGAGTTTATTATGGCTGCACTCGTTATAGGTCACATGAATCCAGATACCGATAGCATTATTTCCGCCATTGCCGTTGCTGATGTTTACAGCAAACGTGGCATGGAAGCAAAAGCTGTTGCCCAGGGCGCACCTACCCCTGAAACTGAGTTCGTTCTTTCCAAATTTGGTTTGAGCGCACCTGAAGTTGTTGCAGATGTTGCTGGTCAAAAGCTTGTTCTTGTTGACTTTTCTGACCTTGCCCAAGCCCCTGCTGGCATTGCTGATGCAGAAATTTTGGGCATCGTTGATCACCATAAATTAGGTGATGTAACCACCCCTAATCCGATTGAAATCTGGACATGGCCTGTTGGGTGTACTGGCACAGTTATCAAAGCCATGTACGACTTCTACGGCATCGAGCTACCTAAGGGTATTGCTGGTGGTCTTTTGTGCGCTATCCTTTCTGATACTGTAATGTTTAAGTCCGTAACTTGCACTGACGCTGATAAGGCCGCTGTTGAGGCCCTTGCTAAGGTTGCAGGTGTTGGCGATGTTATGGCCCTTGGCATGGAAATGTTCAAAGTAAAGTCCGCTGTTGACGGTGCCTCCATGAAGGACCTCGTATTCCGTGATTACAAAGACTTTGACATGAACGGCAATAAAGTTGGTATTGGCCAGCTAGAAGTTGTTGACCTAAGCCTCTTGGATAAGGTTAAAGACGGCCTATTTGAAGAAATTGGCAAGGTTAAAGCAGAAGGCCGCCACAGTGTGTTCCTACTACTTACTGACATCATGAAGGAAGGCTCTGAAATGCTATTCGTTTCTGACGATCCTTCAGTAATTGACAAAGCTTTTGGTGTAAAAGCCGAAGGTAAGTCTGTATGGCTTGACGGCGTAATGAGCCGCAAAAAGCAAGTTGTGCCTAACTTTGAAGGCGCATTCAAATAAGCTATACGCTTCATTATAAAAATAACGGCCTGTTCAAGTACATTGAGCAGGCCGTTTTTTTATATATTAATAAAACAAATATTAACTAGATTTCTTCTTAGTCTTTTTGGCTTTTACTTTAGCTTGAGATTTTAATTCATATGCTTTGA
>CAYJNE010000134.1:0-4796 GCA_964371345.1 uncultured Desulfovibrionaceae bacterium
TGTTAACTGTATCCCCCATGCTTGCCACCCCTGCGAGTGCCGCAGAGGATGTGCGTAGTATTGAGCTGCCCGCACCTGATAAAAGCGGCGGGGTTGCACTTATGAAGGCCATGGCTGAGCGCAAAAGCACACGTACTCTTAGTGATGAAGCCATAAGCCAGCAGGATTTATCCAATATCCTTTGGGCTGCTTGGGGCATTAACCGTGCAGACGGCAAGCGCACCATACCCACAGGCATGAATAAGCAAAAGGTTAATGTTTATATTGCCACTGAGGGTGGCGTGTGGATTTATGACCCGCAAAATCACGTAATTCATAAGATTGTTGCTGAAGACTTGCGCTCAAAGCTTAACAGTGTAGGCCTAACCTTGGCCTATGCCGTTGAAGAAGGCAAGTATGGCGACATGCATGTGGGCTCCATGTATCAGAATGTTGGCCTATATTGCGCTTCCGCTGGACTTGGTAATGTAGTTCGTGCGTCAGGTGTTGAGCCTATGCAATCTGCCTTGGCTCCATTCTTACCTTCTGGTTATGCCATACGCATTACCCAAAGTGTTGGTAAAGTTAAGTAAAATTATTGGTTTAATTAACAAAAAAGCCCTTTTGCTTTGCGCAGAAGGGCTTTTTTACTGGCTATTTGGGTAATTGTACTTTAGAAACTAACGGTATCCTCCACCTTGCCCCAAAGGGGTATAAGCTCACTTGCAAGGCAGGTGCGGCTTGGCGGCGTTTGAACTCTGCCTTGCACATGGCCTTAAACACTTGTGCGGCGAGGTTTTCATCTACATCATCTTCAAGTTTACTTGCGCTGATGATATGTTCAACCACTGGGTCAAGTTCGGCATATACGGGCAGGCTGTCGCTATCTAGCTGATTGGGGCGAAGCTCGGCCGTGGGTGCTCGGTCGATAATGTCTTTAGGAATGGATTTATTAGTAAATTTCTTATTATACCAATTAGCTATGGAATAAAGCAGCGTTTTGGGCACGTCACCAATGAGCCCTAATGCTCCGATGCTATCACCATATAGCGTGCAATATCCCATAGCACTTTCTGATTTATTTCCAGTGTTTAATACTAAATATCCTTTGCGGTTGGCTAGGGCCATAAGTGCTGTGCCTCGAATGCGGGCTTGGATATTTTCTTCGGTAACATCGTCTTGAGGTTTTGGAATATTAGTTAAAAGCGGCTCAAGGGCGGTATTAAATGCGTTCATCATGGGGCTTATGTCCATGTTGTGTAATTTTATACCTAAATTTTTACAAAGCTTGGTTGCGCATTGCAATGATTCTTCAGATGTATAGGGCGAGGGCAATAAGAAGCCTTCCACATTGTCTTTACCAAGGGCTTCCACCGCAATGGCGGCGACCATGGCTGAATCTATGCCACCAGAAATACCCAACATAACACCACTATTGCCTGTTTTTTGCACATAATCCCTTGTGCCTAACACTAGGGCATTCCAACATTCTTCTTCAATGCTTGGCATAAGTTTGGCTATGGAATCACTGCCCACTGCCGTGTCGATGATAAGTAAATCTTCATCAAAAGCCCGTCCACGGGCAAGTAGTGCACCTGTGGGGTCAAAGGCAATGCTTTGGCCTGAATAAATTTTACTGCCATTGCCGCCCACCATATTGGCTGAAAATAAGTGAATATGATGCTTTGCCGCCACATGGGAGAGCATATGCTCACGCTTTTGTTGCCCGCCAATGACGTAAGGATTTAGGGCCATGTGAATGATGCCGTCTACACCTCGTGAAATAAGCTCCATGAGGGGGTTATGCGTTGTTGCTTGTTGCATATTCCAGAAAGAGTTTTCAACTGGCCCATGCTCACAAATGACCACACCAAGCCGCCAACCAGCAACGGTAATAAGACCGCAAGATATGCCACGCTCAAAATAGTGGTGATCGCCTTCGGGATAAGGGCTAAAAATCTTTGAAGATACTAAGGAAAATTTACCATTTTGTATTAAAATAGCCGCATTGGTGAGCAATTTTCCGCCAGAAGTTACGCCAAGCATGGGCATACCCATAAGTAGAGCTGGCCCGTTTTGTAGCTCCTTGGCTATGGAGTGCAATGCCTTATGGCAACCGTCCATAAATCCTTTAGAAAAAAGTATATCCTTGGGGCTAATGCCGCTAAGGGCTAGCTCAGAGGTAACACAAAGCGAGGCATCTGCGGCATGGGCTTTGCGAGCCGCTTGGACAATGCGTGCGGCATTGCCAACAATATCACCTGTGATCATATTACATTGTAAGAGTGCTATTTTCATAATTTTTTCCTTAAATATATGGGTAAAGCTCACTACCCTTAACGCCAAGGGCTTCAATACGTTTTGTGATGCTTGGGTCTTCTTCCAAGGGTGGTGCTTGGAAGGCCTTTAGGCGTGCATCTAATATAAGCGGGGCTTCGCAAGCCCAATGTTTATTAGTTATGCTTGCATTAACGCCATAAATATCCGTTGCTGGGTCAGAGCGAGTAAAAGCCACCCATAAAAAATTGCTCCAAGACTGAGCTGTAAAGTCACTATCATCAACCACAAGCACCAGCGGAAATGTGTCACGGTTTGGCAGTGTTTGCAGGGATTTAGCTAGCTCTTCCATACAGGCATCGGCGGTACCGCGCTTGTCTTTGCCACGTTCATCCTTAGGCCCTTCAATAATAATAATTCCCGCTGCGAAAAGCTTAACATTCCCAAAACCTTGTGGCAAATGAATATCTGAGGGTAATTCTACCCCAAGTTCTCGACAAGGTTTGCCAGCGGCGGCCCAAATAAGTTTTGAGCCTTGATTTAAGTCACTTCCAGAATAATCCAAGGTATCAATGGTGGTCTTGGTTATGAAATGTAAATCACGCTCAAAGCGAGTTCTTTTTAGTATGTGTGCAAAATAATTTGGTATATCGCTGGTGGAGAGGCTTTTGTCATCCTCATGCGCACTTATGATGCAATATTTTGCAAGGGCGGTTTGGGTTGTGCCAAGCACATTGCAGGCGCAGGTTATAAGCTCCTCGGGGCGTCTTTCGGCGGCAAAGGGGCTGTAACGTTCACTGCCAATGGTTAGCAAGAGGGGGTGCACACCAGCGGCGTCAACGGCATGTACTTCATGCACACCGCTAAAAACTTGCGGCACTAATTCATGCGTAAGCTCGTGTATAAACTCGCCAAATATTGCATCTTCTTGTGGTGGACGGCCCACAGACGTAAAGGGCCAAATGGCATCTTCACGGTGATATACGGAGTGTACTTTTAACACAGGAAAGGGGTGCCCCAAGCTATAATAACCAAGGTGGTCACCAAATGGGCCTTCAGTTTTGCATTCTGGTAATATGTGCCCGCTGATGCAAAAATCGGCATCGGCCCATGCTGCAAGGTCATAATTATCGGGCATATGGGTCATGCCAATGCGCCTTTTACCAAGTGCGCCAGCAAAGTGAAGCTCAGACATATTTTCAGGTAGAGGCATAACAGCAGACATGGTCATGCTTGGCGGCCCTCCCACAAAAATGCGCACGGGCAGGGGCTTACCTTGTTCAAGGGCAGTCATGTGGTGGGCGGCAATGCCTCGATGTATTTGATAATGTAGGCCCACTTCTTCATTTTGTATATAATCGTTACCGCTAATTTGTATCCTATACATGCCAAGGTTTGAGCGTGAAAGAGCATTATTTTTAGGGTCTTCCGTATACACCAGCGGTAGGGTAATAAATGCGCCGCCGTCCTTGGGCCATGATATAAGCTGTGGTAAATCTTCTATTTTTGCTTGTTTTGCAAGCACGGGGGCATTCTTGGTGCGTTTGGGTAGGGCATGAATAAGGGTAGGGATTAGTTTTAGGGCTTTTAGAGGATTTTGCAAAGCGTGCAAGGGGTTAGCTTTAACTGAAAAAAGAAATTTTAATTGCGGTAAGGAATGACGAAAAATAAAATGTACTCGTTCCTTAGTGCCAAAGGCATTGGCAAGCATGGGAAATCGGCAATTTTTAACATTGGTAAATAGCAGGGCTGGGGCTTTGCGCAAAAATGCACGGCGCTGAATGGCTGCTATTTCTTGGTTGGCATCAACTTCTGTATCAATGCGCACCAAATGCCCATGCTTTTGCATATCATTTACGCATTCACTTAAGGATGAATACATTATACGCCCTCTGTGCCTATATTTGTGTGAATAATGGGTATTAATTGGCGTTTTTTCTGTAAGAATAGGGTAAAATCTTTTATAATGTCTGGGTGGTCAAAGGTAAGGGGTGGGAGATTATCAAGGGCAAAAAATCCTGCATTTTTGGCATCATCACCAGCACAAAGGTTATCTGGATTATTAGCCTTGCCCACAAAAGCAATGCTCATGGTGTGAAAACGCACATCACGCTCAGGGTTTGAATAAACACCAAGTAGGCCGCAAAGTTCAACATCAAGGGAAGTTTCTTCAAGCATTTCACGCACGGCGGCTTGCTCTGCACTTTCGCCATAGTCAATAAATCCACCAGGTAAGGCAAAGCCATGCGGCTCATTTTTGCGCTCAATGAGTACGATGCCACGCTGTTCATCATAAATAATTACATCCACGGTGGGGGCGGGGTTTCTGTAGGCGGACATTTTTTCCCCACAACTGGGGCAGGCGTAGTATTTTTTCATTGGGTTAGTATATGCGTATGTGCAACTCTTTTCAAGATGCAAAATAGTTGTTAATTTATCCGCATGAACACATCACATGTGGGGCGGCTGGCCCCAAGCCCAACGGGTCTTTTACATCTTGGCAATGCTTGGTCATTTTTATGGGCTTGGCTTTGGGCAAG
>CAYJNE010000135.1:0-918 GCA_964371345.1 uncultured Desulfovibrionaceae bacterium
ATGGCAAAGCCAATTATGCCAATGGTTATGGTTGTGAAAAAAATGATATTTTGCGTGAGAGTCATGTTCTCAATATCAAAATTTTCGATGCTACTATCCCAATGAAAATAAAATCCAATGCTTAAAGCAATGCCAATTGTACAAACTATGACACCTATGCGTGCACGCTTTTTTTCTTTGGCAATGACGGCATTTAGCTCGTCATCGGTGAATTTTTTATGCTCAGTCATATACTAGCTCGGTCTTAAAACTTCATTGCTACATCGGATCTTTTTTGGCTTTCAGCTTCAAAAAATTCCTTGGCTTGGCGTCCTCCTGCCAAAAGGCTTGCAGGAATCATCACAATGGCAGTGTTATAGCTTGTGACATTTGAATTATATAGCCTTCTTGCGGCTTGGAGGTGTTCTTCCGCATCTTGAATGCCTCTTTGAAGCTCCATAAAAACTTCGCTCGAGCGTAGCTCTGGGTACTCTTCAGCAACAGCAAATAAACGTGCAAAAACTCCGCCCATTTGGCTTTCAGCTTCGTTCATTTGGCTAACATTCATGTTAGAAGTCATTTTACTACGCAGGTTTACAACTTCGGAAAATACTTCCTTTTCATGGGCCATATAACCCTTTGTGGCCTCTAAGAGCTTTGTTAGCAAATCATAACGCTTGGTTAGGGCAACCTCAATTCCAGAAAGCCCCTCATCAACTTTAATTTCCTTACTTCTAAATCCATTGATAGTAACAATGGCCCAAAGAGCCACAATTAATACAAAAACACCAGCAGCAATTGCAAAAATCATAAAAATCTCCTCATTAAGCTATGGTTATATTTTTAGGTTACAAAAATATGTATAAAAAAATGCTCTAAGCCTTGAAATTACTAGGCTTAGAGCTATATATCTAATTGGTACCGGGAGGGAGACTTGAA
>CAYJNE010000135.1:928-4735 GCA_964371345.1 uncultured Desulfovibrionaceae bacterium
GTTGCCCCCGGCGGATTTTGAGTCCGCTGCGTCTACCAATTCCACCATCCCGGCACGAAGGGCTTTTTTGCCATAGTGTTGGCTTAAGGTCAATCAATTTTTATGAAGCATTTTGGCTGTGCTGCTTTTTTTATGCAATATTAGACTTGTGAAAAAATTAACTGGTAAATATTTTAAGCAAATAAAAATATAATTGGATTGACGAAGCTTTTTTGGTGCAAAAAGTGCCTTATTCCCCCTTTTCAAATGGGGTTAATTTTGATATTCTGTCAAACGTGTTTGTTGATATGCCCGAAAGTTGTGTGCTTTTGTGGGCATATATATTTGAAAACACAGTTTAAATTGGGTATTACTCCATTTTAACAATGGGTAAGGATGTAATTTTTCCCTTAAGGATGGTTATTGTGCAAAAGCGTTATACCCCTATTATTGTATTTACAGCTATTATGGCTGTAGTGGCTTGTGCGGGCTATTTTATGACAGAGCCTGCGCCAAAAGTTCCCGAGCGTATACTTTTGGATAACGGTGCTGGCAAGGTTGTTTTCAACCATGGCAAGCACCTTGCTGGGGATAATATCCCCTGTGCTAGCTGTCACCACGAGATGATTGTGGAAAAAGAGGCTGTGCAAAGCTGTGGAACCTGTCACGGCGTGAAGTTTGATGATACCTTCCGCACAACTCACGTTACCGCTATCAAAGGTAATGATTCCTGTGCTACCTGTCACCATATGGAATTTGGCCCCAAAGCTAAATGGAGCCATGATGCCCACGTGGATGACTATGGTACTGACTGTTATTCCTGTCACCATAGCGATACGGATATTGAGCCAGAGCCGCAAAACTGTGCTAACTGTCACCAAAGCGTTGGTGATGAGGCCATGCCTTCCTTGCGTGATTCAGTGCATATCAAGTGTCAAAGTTGCCACGGTGATATGTTTGAAGCCAAAGTCAAGGGTTGTGTATCTTGCCACGAGCCAGTGGATAGCCGCAAGCTAATCATGGAAAAAGGTCAAGAAGCCTTTAAGGTTACTGAGCTATATACTGATTGCGCCACATGCCATGTGGATCAAAAGACCCAAGAACTTATTCCTGATCGTATGTCAGCCTTCCATGGTCAGTGCATGACCTGCCATGAAAAGGTAGGCAAAGGCCCATACACTAAAGATCAGTGCAACCAATGCCATACCAAGTGAGTGTAGCATGAAACAGAGTTTTCAAATGTTAAATGATCCTAGGTTTCATCTTGTGTACGGGGTTTCTCAGCAATTTAGTGCTGGGCCTGACCCTTCAAAAGTGCGCTTAAACCGTGAGGGTATGACCCTTGTGGCTGGGGTGAAAAAGAAAAGTGTTGTATATCCGGGTATGCTGCTTGCAGAGCACCCTTCCCTTGAGAAGGGTGACTTATATTCCCCCATTCATGGTGAAGTCACCGAAGTCAGCGACCGCAGTGTCTTCGTAACTGCAAAGGCTCCCGAAGCCCCAGCAGAAGGGGAGGAGGCAACTCCCACTCCTGAAGTTACTCCCGTAGACCTCTTGGGTGATGGTGCTCCAAAAGGCGAGGAACTTGTACAAGCTGTTAAAAAGCTTGGTGTTAACACTCGTTCCTTGGGTAAGAAGTGTAAGACTTTAATAGTCAACGGTCTTAACCCAGAGCCTGGCATTATGTGGGCAGAGTCTATGCTTACAGTTCATACTACTACCTTTAAGGCTGGTATGGATTTATTGCGCCGCTTTGGGCGGGCTGAAAAAATTATTTTGGCCGTACCCCATGGCATGCAAGTGTCCTATGATGCCGTTGAAGTTGTGCACGTAAATGCTGACTATCCAAGTTCTGTTAAGGAGCTTGTTATTAAAAATGTTACTGGTAAGGAAAATCCACCAGATGTGGAATGCGTTAGCATTCACAATGTGTGGAGCCTTGGGCGTGTGGGCAAAACTGGCCTACCGCTTACGGAAACTGTTTTAAGTATTGGTAGTTATAGCAATTGGACTAATATCATTGCCAAAGACGGCTCCCTTGTGGGTGAGCTTTTGGCTGCTGCAAAGATAGAAGTTAATGACGGTGACACTGTTTTGCGTGGTGGCCCCTTACGTGGCGAGAGCTTAGATAGCCTTGAGCGTAGCGTAACCAAGGGCACACATGGCGTGTTTGTGGTGGATGAAAAGAGTGTTCCGCCCATGGAAGGCCATAGCCCATGCGTAAACTGTGGGGCTTGTGTGCTTGTTTGTCCAGCTAGGATTACACCAAGTGCACTTAGCTGTTATGCAGAGTTTGCCCTATATGACCGCTGTAAGGAAGATAGTATTTCCTCCTGCTTTGACTGTGGTTTATGCGGGTATGTGTGTGTTGCTCGTAGGCCTGTATTGCAATACATTCGCCTAGCCAAGCATAAATTGCTTGAAGCTGAGCGTTTGGCCTCACTTGAACAAATTGACCTTGACCCGTCAGCTTAATTGGAGGATGTAATGACAAATTCTACTGGTCTTTTGTCCGTAAGTGCTGCTCCATTTTGGCATTGCGGGCGGACGATTAAAGATACTAATTATCATACACTCATAGCTCTTATTCCAGCTATGGGTATGGCCTTTTGGCATTGGGGTCTTCCTGCCGCACGGGTTATGGCACTAGCCATGGCTACAGGCGTTTTAGTGGAAGCTGCATGTCAACATATAATGAAGCGTGAGCCCAGCGTGGATGATTTTTCTGCTGTGATTTCATGTTTATTGTTATCCTTCTTGCTTCCAGCGGCGGCCCCTTGGTGGATTGTGGTGCTGGGTGCAGGCTTATGTATAACACTTGGTAAAATGGCTTTTGGCGGCCTTGGTGCAAACCCTGTAAACGCCGCCCTTGTGGGTTGGGCCTTGCTATATGTTTCTTGGCCTGTGCTCATGGATCCAAACGCCATGCAACTTTCCACAAGCTATGTGGACCCATTAGTACAATTAAAGTACTTTGGTGCAGAAAGTGTTAAAGATTTTCCAATCGTTGATCTACTCCTCGGTAAACAGATTGGCGGTCTGGGTGCCGCTCAAGCCTTGGGCCTACTTGTGGGCGGGGTGTATTTATCATTTCGCGGTATGATTCGTTGGGAAATTGCGGGTAGCTTTATCGTTGGTGTTGGTGCCATGGCTGTTATTTACCACGCCATTGACCCAACCCTTTATGCAGCTCCTGTATTCCATTTGCTTACTGGCTCAACCTTGCTTGGTGCTTTCTTCCTCGCAACTGAGGCTGCATCATCACCCAATAGGCAAATTCCTATGTTAATTTACGGCTTACTTGGTGGGGCATTGGTTATAATTATTCGTGTATACGGTATTTATACTGACGGCGTGCCCTTTGCCATATTGCTTGTTAATTTGCTTAGTCCACTGCTTGATTTAATCAAGCCTAAGCCATTTGGAGGCAAATAATGCGCGATATTATAAAAATGCTTGTGGTACTTTCGGGCATCTGCGGTATTGCCGGATTTGCTTTGTCATACCTTAAAATGGTTACTGCTGACCCCATTGAAGTGCAAGTTCTAACCTATGTGCAAAAGCCTGTTTTAGACCGTGTTTTTGCTGGTTCAGAAAATGACTATGTGGCTGACCGCCAAACCTTTACCCTAAAAGATGGGCGTAAGGTTATGGTTTTCCCAGCTAAGAAGGGCGGAAAGCTAACTGGCGTTGCTCTTGAAAATGCTGGTGGTGGCTTTGGTGGTGATATTGGCGTTATGGTTGGTTTTGATCCATCTAATGATACACTTATTGGCATTGGCGTTACCACCATGAAGGAAACTCCTGGTATTGGTGATGTTATCCTTG
>CAYJNE010000136.1:0-1920 GCA_964371345.1 uncultured Desulfovibrionaceae bacterium
GGTGCAAAGCATGGCATAGGCCGCCTTGATATGGTGGAAAATCGCTTTGTGGGCATGAAGTGCCGTGGCATTTATGAAACCCCAGGCGGAACAATATTATACACAGCACATAGAGATTTAGAGGGCATTTGCCTTGACCGTGAGGTGCTAGCTGTGCGGGATATGCTGGTGCCTCGTTATTCATCTGCCATATATAATGGTTTTTGGTTTGCCCCTGAGCGTTATGCCATGCAAGCACTTATGGATAAAGCTCAAGAAACCGTCACTGGCACTGTGACCCTAAAGCTTTACAAGGGCAATGCTTGGCCTCTTTCTCGCACTTCGCCAAATACGCTGTTCTGCCATGATTTGGCTACCTTTGAAGAATGCGCTACATATGACCATAAGGATGCGGCAGGATTTATCTGCCTAAATGGTTTGCGCCTTAAGACTTATGCTAGCATGAAGAATAGAAAATAATACTAGCAAGCGTATAAAATTATACGGGTTTGGGGAATGTTTTTTGAGCAATTAGTCGACGATGAAGCGAAAGTGTCGAGCCGCGAAAAAAACTTTACCGAAACCCGTCCAATGATAATTAACACAAGGCAATGATTAGAAAATAGGATTTATTATGTCAAAAAATACTGCATGGGGTGGACGTTTTAGCCAAGGGCCCAAGGAGGCAGTTGCCGCCTATACTGAGTCATGCTCCTATGACAAAGCCCTCTATGCCCACGATATTGAAGGCTCAAAGGCCCATGCCAGAATGCTCGCAAGGCAAGGTATTATTACCGAGGCCGAGGCCGCAGAACTTGTGCATGGCCTTGATGCCGTAAAGGACGAAATCAAGGCTGGGGCCTTTATTTGGAAGACGGCCCTTGAAGATGTGCATATGAACATCGAGTCCAGATTAACTGAGCTTGTGGGTGATGTGGGTAAAAAATTACACACTGGCCGCAGCCGCAATGACCAAGTGGGCCTCACCTTTCGCCTTTATGTTTCTGATGCTTTGCGTGAATGGCAAGCCCTTGCTAGGGGCCTTATTGCTCAATTTATAGCCAGAGCTGAGGAACATAAGGAAGTTATTTTACCAGGTTGTACACATTTACAACCTGCCCAACCAGTAAGCCTTGCGCATCATTTATTGGCTTATGCATTCATGCTTAAGCGTGATGTGGAGCGCATGAATGATTGTGAAAAAAGGGTGCGTATTTCCCCTTTGGGGGCTGGGGCACTGGCTGGTACAACCTACCCACTTGATCCTCATTCCGTAGCAAAAGAGCTTGATATGTATGGCGTTTTTAATAATTCCATGGACGCCGTGGCTGATAGAGACTTTTTAGCTGAAAGCCTTTTTGTGGCTTCATGCACCATTATGCATCTATCTCGCTTTTGTGAGGAAATTATTATTTGGGCTAACCCTGCCTTTGGTTTTGTGCGCTTATCTGACGGCTATGCCACTGGCTCATCCATGATGCCACAAAAGAAAAATCCTGACGTGGCAGAGCTTATGCGTGGTAAGGTGGGGCGTGTTTATGGTGCGCTTACGGCAATGCTAACCACGCTAAAGGGCTTACCGCTTACCTATAATCGTGATTTACAAGAAGACAAAGAGCCATTTTTAGATGCAGACAAAACCCTGCAAGCCTCGCTTGTGCTTATGAATGGAATGCTTGAGGAGCTAACATTTTCAGTTTCACGCATGAATACGGCTTGTAAAGCTGGCTTCTTAAATGCTACGGAACTTGCGGATTACCTTGTATTAAAAGGTATTCCTTTTCGTGAGGCCCACCATTTAACTGGTAGTGCTGTGGCCCTTGCCGAAGCTGAAAATAAAGGCCTTGAAGATTTAAGTTTGCAAGAATTACAAGGCATTTGCCCGCAAATATCTGAAGATGTTTACAGTATTTTAGACTACAAGGCCGCAGTTGATAGACG
>CAYJNE010000136.1:2020-4734 GCA_964371345.1 uncultured Desulfovibrionaceae bacterium
AAATATCTGAAGATGTTTACAGTATTTTAGACTACAAGGCCGCAGTTGATAGACGAGAAACCCACGGCGGCACAGGCCCTAATTCAGTAAAAAAACAAATTGATATGTTACAGGAATGGCTTAATGAGGTTAATATTAACTCTTAATGCAGTTCAGCAATGGATTGCCACGAAAAAACGCTAATTATTCTCTTTCTGTAAACAATTCCCGAAGCGTTTTTTCTCGCAATGACCAGAGCTTAGTTCAGCGTCATTGCGAGGAGTATCGCTTCGAGAAAGATGTTTAACAATCACGTGAATAGCGATACGACAAAGCAATCCATTTTTATAAATTTGATTAAGAGGAAATACTTTCCTCCAAAATTAAAACACTTTAGCATAATTATAATAGCATGGCTTAACGAGGTTTAATATGTTTTTTCGTCCTACACCACCCAAGGAAGCTCCACGCAGAGTAATAATCGTTGGTGCTGGTGAAGTGGGCTACCACGTAGCCTTACGCCTTGCCAATGAGCAAAAACACGTAGTCGTTATTGACGTTAACGAGCACGCCCTACAACGCATGGATGACAGCATGGATGTGCAAACCATATGCGGCTCTGGCTCAAGCCCGCATGTCTTGCACGACCTAAACATCAAGGATACTGACGTTTTTCTTGCCGTTACCAATAGTGACGAAATAAACATCCTTGCTTGCCTTTTTGCCAACACCCTTGCACCAAAAGCTCAAAAGCTTGCCCGCATTCGGAACACGGAATACCTAACACACGTAAATATATTAAAAAATCCTGCGTTAAACATTAGTGCCCTTGTTAACCCAGAACAAGAAATCGTGCATAGTATTGATAAACGCCTAACCCTGCCTGGTGCTGTGGAGTACGGCGAATTTGCCGAGGGGCGCATTTGCATGGTGGCCATGAAAGTTCAATGCGGCCCGCTGCTCGGCAAGCCATTAAAATATTTTAGAGAGATAGTACAGGAAGATCAAATAATGGTAGGGGCCATAGTTCGACATCAATCACTTATTATACCCTCTGGGGATGATGTGCTTGAACAAGGCGACATTGTATATTTTCTTTATCAAGACTCAGCGCAACCTGCATTATTGCAAACACTTAATTGCACTCGTGGAATTTTATCATCAGTTTGTATTATGGGTGGTGGGCGTATTGGCTCGTATATGGCTGAATCTTTTGCCCAAAAAGGAATTAATGTCACCCTTATTGAACGTGATGCCAAGCGTTGTAATGAGCTTGCTAATGAGCTTGAGCAAGTGACCATCTTACATGGTGACGGGACAGATAAAAAACTGTTTGAAGAAGAAAATCTCCTTAATACTCACGCCTTTGTGGCTTTAACAAACGATGAAAATACCAATATCGTCTCCTGCCTCCTAGCAAAGTCCCTAGGTATTCATGAGGCCGTTTGCCGTGTGGATAGAGCAGAATATATTTCATTATTAGAACATATTGGCATAGATCACAGTGTGAGCTTGCGCCACTCTGCTGTAAACAGTATTTTACAATATGTACGTCAAGAGTCGGTGCTATCTTGCGTGTCTGTTGGCAATGAAGCCGCAGAAATTATGGAAGCTTGGGTCAGTGGCGAATCTCCACTTGTGGGCCGTGCTGTATATTCCCTAGGTCTGCCCAAAGGCGTGCTTGTACTTGCAGTTATGCGTGGGCGTGAAGCCTATATTCCCAAAGGCGATACCGTTATTGAAAGTGATGACCGTATCCTATTACTCGCCCTGCGTGACGTGGTAAGCAAAGTCGAAAAAACATTGGCTAACAAACAGCCCTAAGCCATGGCAAGAATTATATTTATAACTGGCCTACTTATGCTCTGCATGGGCCTTTGTATGGCTAGCCTGCTCGCCATTTCTTATTATTATAATGACGGTGCGCATGAAGGCATACTCATGGCTATGCTTGTGACCTTTCTCTGTGGCCTTGCCTGTATGCCAGCTTACAGAAAAAAACACACTAGCTTCACCCAACAAAAAGCTTTTGCCACCGTTGGGTTATGCTGGATTATGACTAGTTTTGTGGGGGCATTTCCTTTTGTTTTTGCGGTGGATATGTCTTTTACCAATGCTATTTTTGAAAGTGTTAGCGGCTTCACCACCACTGGGGCAAGCATTATTACAGATGTGGAGGTTATGCCCAAGAGTTTATTATTTTGGCGTTCACTCACCCATTGGCTTGGTGGCATGGGTATTGTTGTGCTCTCTTTGGCCCTATTTTCACTGCTTGGTGTTGGGGGCATTCAGCTCTATAAGGCCGAAGTTTCAGGGCATATGCCAGATAGGCTCACCCCCCGCTTGCGTGATACTGCAAGTTTACTTTGGAAAATATATATGGCCATGACTGGCATTTTGATTTTACTCTTAAATATGGGCGGAATGGACTTATTTGACGCCGTAAATCACAGCTTTGCCACCGTTGCTACGGGCGGATTTTCCACCCGCAATGCATCCCTTGCTGCCTTTCCAAGCCCCTTTATTCAATGGACAATCATAGTTTTCATGTGTCTAGCTGGTATTAACTTTACCTTGCATTTGCGCCTCTTGCGTGGTGACTGGTTTTGCTTTTTAAAAAATGCTGAATGCCGCACCTATTTGCGGGTACTTTTATTTAGCATTATAGCCATTTGCCTAGTGCTATGGGCAAGGCAAGTCTACCCTGTGCAAAGCTTTGCAGAATTTGAAGTTTT
>CAYJNE010000137.1:0-4711 GCA_964371345.1 uncultured Desulfovibrionaceae bacterium
AAACACAGAGCATTGAAAATAAACATTCCATTTATAAAACTTGGGGCGAAAGTTCTACCTATACCTTAAAGGGTGGATATGGTCCTGATCTTATGGCAGAAGTTTACCGCTATAGCCGTCTTGCCGGTAGCATTGCCTTAAATGAACGTTTTGATGTTATACATGCCCATGACTGGATGACTTATCCTGCTGGTATGCTTGCAAAATCCATTACTGGAAAGCCCTTTATTGCCCACATTCACGCAACGGAATATGACCGCAGTGGCGAAAATGTAAATAGTGTTGTGGCAAATATGGAAAAAGCTGGGCTGCATGCGGCAGATACGGTCATTGCTGTAAGCCACCTTACAAAAGCAATGATTATGAAACATTATGACGTGCCAGAACATAAAATTCGAGTTGTACACAATGCCGTTGCTCGCCATGAAGTTGAACATCATTTTAGCCAGCCACCACGTGCCAAGGATGAAAAATGGGTTTTATTTCTTGGGCGTGTTACCTTTCAAAAAGGACCTGGTTATTTTATTGAAGCCGCAAAAATGGTGCTTGAGCGTCAAAAGAATGTGCGGTTTTTCATGGCAGGGTCTGGAGATATGCTACCGACAATGATTAACCGTGCGGGGCAACTGGGCATTGGCAATCGTTTTCACTTTACCGGTTTTTTGCGCGGTGAAGAGGTGGATAAAATGTTTGCACTTAGTGATTTATATGTTATGCCAAGTGTATCAGAACCTTTTGGTATTACGCCTCTTGAAGCTATGCTCTATGATGTTCCCGTGCTACTTTCACGCCAATCTGGTGTTTCTGAAGTCTTACAACATGCCCTAAAAGCTGATTTTTGGGATACGCGTGATATGGCAGACAAAATATGTGCTGTGTTAAGATATCCGGCACTGGCTAAAGAATTGGTTAAGAATTGTAAGGAAGAGTTAAAGGATTTGCGCTGGGAGAATGTGGCCGACCAGCTCAATAATATTTATGCCGAATCCATGACAGGAGCGTACTGATATGCCAGCAATATGCCTTTATTTCCAAATTCATAGGCCTTATAAATTACGCCGTTATACGGTTTTTGATCTTGGTCAAAATTCCATGTATGAAGATGACGACCGCAATTGCGACACCATGTTGCATATGGCAAGAAATTGCTATTTGCCCATGAATGACCTACTTTTGCGCCTAATTCAAAAGCATGGTAAAAAGTTTCAAGTGGCATTTTCAATCTCTGGCATGGCCCTTGAACAGTTTGAACAATATGCACCTGAAGTGATTGATAGCTTTAAAGCTCTTGCCGACACAGGTTGCGTAGAATTCTTGGGCGAAACTTATAGCCACTCCATGACCTTCCTCTATGCCCCTGAAGAGTTTGCTCGCCAAGTTAATTTGCATAGCCAAAAAATGAAGGAATTATTCGGCAAAAAGCCCACAACATATAGACATACCGAACTTATTTATAATAATAATCTTGCAAAAGAAGTGGAAAATCTTGGTTTTAGTGCCATGCTTGGCGAGGGTAGCGATCAAGTGCTTGGTTGGCGTAGCCCAAACTATGTTTATCAACCAGCCGAGTGCAAAAAATTAAAGCTACTCTTGCGCAATGTTTCCCTTTCCAGTGATATTAGCTTGCGCTTTAGCCAACATGATTGGGAAGAATGGCCACTCACAGCAGAAAAATATGCCAAGTGGTGCAATGTGCTACGCACCGAGGGCGAAAGCATAAATATATTTATGCCATATGAAACATTTGGCATAAAACATACAGCTGAATCTGGCATTTTTGATTTTATGGAAAACTTGCCAACAGCTCTATTTGAGCTTGGTGCAAGCTTTAAAACTCCGGCTCAAGTTGCAAAACCAGCAAAACCAGCAGGAACTATAGACGTGCCTTTCTTCATGTCATGGGCACCTTCTGGGCATGACCTTGATACTTGGCTTGGCAATGCCATGCAAAAGGATGCCATTCATTCATTATACGCTCTTGCAAGTCTGCATCCCGAATTGTATGGCGATGAAATTTGCCGCACTTGGCAACGCTTGCAAAGTTCAGATAATTTTTCATATATGAGCACAAAGTGGTTTAGCAATGACCAATATATGAACCCTGAAAGTCCATATGCAAACCCTTATGATGCATATATTAATTACATGAACGTACTGGCCGACTTTGAGCTTGTGCTTGGTGCAAACGAACCCATAAAAATGGCAAAGCCACGCACAAGAACCAGTACAAAAACAACCAAGGCACAAGTAAAAACAACTACAACTAAAGCAAGAACTACTAAAATCAGTGCCACTAAAGCAAGTAACGCAAGTGCAAGCAAAAAAACTACAAAAAAAGCAGCACCTGCAACAAAACAGCCATAAAGATAACAAGCGTCACAGAGCAATATTTTTTGAAAACAGACCAATTAGGAGATTTGCATGTCAGCAAAAAAAGATAAAACTGTTCTATTTGAAGTTAGCTGGGAAGTTTGTAATAAAGTCGGGGGCATATATTCTGTTGTTAGCAGTAAGGCCCTCCATGCCGTAGATAATTTTGGAGAAAATTATTTCCTACTTGGTCCAGATATGAAGGATAATACAGACTTCATTGAAACAGACGAACCATGTTTTGCAAGCATACGTTCAGCCCTTGCTGTGCGTGACCTTAAATGCCGCTTGGGTCGTTGGAAAATACCTGGCGAACCTAAAGCAATTTTAGTCGATTTTTCAAAGCGTTACAATAGCAATCAATTACTTTATGAACTATGGAACACCTATGGCGTAGATTCACTTTCTGGCGGTTGGGAATATATTGAACCTGTCATGTTCAGCTATGCTTGTGGTGAAGTTATTGCCGCCATACATGAATGCTATTGCATACCTCAAGATGCTAAAAGTGTTGCACATTTCCATGAATGGATGACTGGTGCTGGTCTTTTGGCAGTAAAAACCCTTGCCCCTACCGTTGGCACTGTATTTACAACTCATGCCACCATGCTTGGGCGTGCCCTTGCTGGTTCAAGTGTTGATATATATAAATATATGCGCCAAGTTAACCCCGCAAGTGAAGCAGCATCGCATAACATCACAGCCAAATGCTCCATGGAGGCAACTGCCGCTCGTGAAGCCGATTGCTTTACAACTGTTAGCGCGATTACAGGCGAGGAGGCATCTGCCTTCCTTGGGCGCACACCAGATATTATTACTACCAATGGCCTTGATATGCGTGTTGTGCCAGACTATAGCACAGACCGCACCAAGCCCTTAGAATTTCGTAATAAACTACTAAAAACCATTGCGCCTATGCTTGGCGAAGAACTCACAGAAAATACAAGAATTTTTGCTATTTCTGGGCGTTATGAATATAAAAATAAGGGTGTTGATGTATTTATTGAAGCCCTTTCGCGCACAGCAGAAGTTTTAAGAAAATCTCCATGCAAGGTCTTGGTATTATTCTTAGTTATGGGCGGACATGCTGGTATTTGTGAAGAGATTGTCAGCGGCGAAGTAAAACGCACCGATGATGACCATCAATTCATAAGCCCCTTCCGCATCTGGAATAGCAATGCAGATCCAATAATTGCTGCTTGTCGCCGCCTTGGTCTAAATAATGAAGTTGGCGACAATGTGCGTATGCTCTTTATTCCTGCCATGTTAAATGGTAAGGACGGCTTCCTAAATATGCAATATGAAGAAGTGCTCTCTGCTTGCGACCTTGGTGTATTCCCCTCATGGTACGAGCCTTGGGGCTATACTCCACATGAAAGTGCAGCCTATGCTGTACCAACGGTAACCAGCGACCTTGCAGGTTTTGGCTTGTGGGCGCAAAGTGCAATAATTGGTAATCCTGCTCAAAGCGGAATTTCAATTATTCCGCGCCATCACGAAGTCATGGCAAACATCATTGATTCCTTGCACAAGGTCTTACATGAATATGCCTTCTGCCCACAAAAAGATTTAGATAACAGACGCATAGCCGCACGCAAACTCACTCAAGGTTCATCATGGGAAAATTTCTTCCAAAACTATATCCACGCCTATGATATGGCCTGCGGCCGTTCTTCTGAACGTGACATACACCGCGAAGCATTGCGCCGCCAAGAAAGGCTCATGCATACCCTAACTCCAACATCTTCAACCATACCACACTTGCGACCCATTACAGCAATTTCTGAAATACCAAAAGAAATTACCCGCCTACATGAGCTTGCTCGCAATTTATGGTGGTCAACAAATATAATAGCAAGACAATTATTTGCAGGTATTAGCCCCTCCCTTTGGACAAGCACTGGGCATAGTCCTTTGCGTATCCTTGAAGAAGTTAATCCAAAACGCATGGTGGAGCTTACAAAAAATGCTGTTTTTATGGAAAAATACCAGCAAGTTATGAAAGAATTTGATGCATACATGGCCATTCCTTGTAAGGACGTAAATGCAAATTTACGCGCCAATAAGCCTGTGGCATACTTCTCTACAGAGTATGGATTGCATGAATCCTTACCCATTTATTCTGGTGGCTTAGGTGTTTTATCAGGCGACCATCTAAAATCTTCAAGTGACCTTTGCCTACCCTTGGTGGCTGTTGGTCTACTTTATAGAAATGGCTACTTCCGCCAAAGCATTGATAATCAAGGCAAACAAGTTCCACTATACCCCATGAATAACTTTGCACATTTACCTGTGCATTGTGTTACAGACCAAGTTGAAGGCAAACCCATCTTGGTGGATA
>CAYJNE010000138.1:0-4703 GCA_964371345.1 uncultured Desulfovibrionaceae bacterium
ACTAACCTTGCATTGCTCTTGTCCGAACAATGCGTCCACAGCGTCAAATTAGCAGTATTTGAGGGCAATAATAAGGAAATTTTCATGGATAGACAGGAATTTACAGGTTCTTTGTTCATACAGCTTAGTGACTGTTTTACTGCCATTGACCGCTTCAATAAAAGAGGTGCAGAATTTGACGGCCTAAAGCGTATTGATAAGCGAGATTATCCTGTGACAGCCATTAGAGAAGCCCTTCTCAACTGCTTGGTACATAGGGAATACGCTTTAAGCGGAAGTACACTTATTAGCATCTTTGATGACAGGATGGAGTTTGTGACCCTTGGCGGACTTGTGCAAGGTATTGCCAAGGACGACATGTTGCTTGGCGTATCCTTGCTACGCAATCCGCACCTTGCCAACATCTTCTACCGCTTAAAACTTATTGAAGCTTATGGCACAGGCATCCCCAAGATTATGGAAAGTTATCAAGTATCTACATCCAACCTAGCACCGAAATTGGAAATCACCGACAATGCTTTTAAGATTACGCTATATAACAGGAATATAAAGCATGAACACTCTGATAGTAATACCATTTCCACTGCTGAGCTAACCGCAAAAGAAAAATCAATCATGCAGCTTTTTAACAATGAAGAAACCATCACCCGCAAGGATATTGAAATAGCCCTTGAGGTACGACAGTCTATGGCTATTAGGTATTTAAACCGCCTACTTAATAAAGGCTATATTGCAAAAGTGGGTAAGGGTGTTAAGCTTGCGTATAGGGCTGTGTAAGCAAAATTTTAAAATATGGCTTCTGAGTGCCCATCGTTATCGGGTCAAAAATTATGAATTAATGTTATTTTAACCGTTATTGTAGTATTTTTACAGCTCCTAAAATAAGTCTGAATGTGAACCAGTTCTTGACGCTGTTAATATCAGTTTGTCATTATTAATAGCGTATATAAGTAGCCAATCTGGTTGAATATGACATTATCCAAATCCAATGTAATTGCCTTTTAAGGCGTGGTCTTTATAATTAATTTAAAGTTTCTTGCTTTAAGAGCATGGTGATAACAGTATCGAGCAAGGTCATATCAAGATTACGCTTTCTTAACAGCTTAATATCTTTTCTAAACTGGCTAGTTGTCTGAAGCTTAAGCATCTTTCTCTAAATCCGCCAATAGCTCTGATACTGAAGAGTATGTCTTGGCTTCTACCTTGCCGCTCATTATGTCCCTAGCTTCTTGTATAGCTAATTCAGTTTCCTTGTTATATCTTGGGTGCTTAACCTCAAAAGGTAGTCCACCTACTAACAAGGATTGATGCAAGAAAATCTGAATGGCATCTGTAACGCTTAATCCAAAGCTTGCAAATAGAGCTTGGGCATTAGCTTTTACTTCAGGGTGAATGCGTAGATTTATATTGGCTGTCTTAGTGCTCATCATGACCTCCGTACAAGTTGTGCATTCATTGTAATGCACTATGTTCACATTTGCAATACTATTATATGAGAGCAGCCCATAACGACACGATACAGCCCGTTACGCCAAGCCCTCACACTCTTTTTATTTAAGGAAAATTCTATGAAAAACCCAAACAGCAATTTAATGTCTACGGAAATAGTGCAAATACCAAGCAATGAAAACGGTAATGTTGGAATAGTCTCAACAAGAATATGCACTGCACAAGGGTGCACTACTGACTTCGGGGTTGCATCCGCTTCAGATGCAAATGGTAATGATACAAAAGCCATCTTAGATGCTGCACGGGAAGATAGCTTGTCAAGAACGCAAGGGGCAAGTGCCCGTATTTATGACATTGCCCCCCTCCCTCAAACACCAACTAACCAAGCCCTAGAGGGTTCTAAAGCAAAACAATACACTCATAGCAATACAAAACCTGCATCGCAAAAGCAGCTCAGCTTACTTGCTAGCCTTGTTGGTGGAGAAGCAAAACTTGGAGAAATTACACAACAAACATTTAATAAAAAATTAGAAGCCTTAAGCAGTAAAGATGCTAATTCACTAATACAAAATTATACATCCAACCAAAGTGTTTTTGGGTAAAATTAATTTGCAAAGTACATGCACAGGAGACCACATGCATACATGGAGCAACGAGCAGTTTTGGAGACAGCAAGCATGCAGGCAAAGCTTAGGGACTGAGAGTTTCTTCCAAGCCCTAGAGCAAAACCTTCCGCCAGTATTTACAAGAAAAACCGCCTCTGAAATGACGGGCGGTATTATATCCCCTAAAACCCTTTCAAATCTTAATGCCATGGGAAAGGGACCACCCAAGGTTAAAACTGGTTCGAAGGTAGCTTATGAAAGAGCTACCTTCGTCCAATGGTTACGAGCACGTATGGATAACAGCTAATTGTGCATTATTTATTATATAAGATAAATCTTAACTAATTTTCTTTGCTCATAAGAAAATTTACAACTTCTTGATTAAGGTTTTGTGCATAATTACCTCTTATACTGCAAACTGCCGCAGCAGAAATATTTTTATTTGCAGCAAACTTGATACCAAAACCGCTTGTTTGTTCTTGATCTAAAAAAGCCAATCCTTCAATTGCCTGCACCGGCAAGCTCAGCACTTGTAACACGTTAGCATTTTTAGTTTTTTCTTCAATTTCAGATTTATTACTATACTCATCTATATCTAAAATTTCAACTTGCATATTTGCAAACATAATTTTTTGGGCATCATCATATTCTATATCCTTAAGTGTCATGCGAGCCGCTGGCTGTGTTCTATAAACACCACCTTTGTTTTTATATATAGATATTTCATCATAAGTTGTTAAAATATAAGGTTGTAGTTTTGCGATTGTTTCAACAATGCACTTTGATTTTAAGTAATTAAGTTCCTTAAATTCTTCTGAGTCACGTGCAAATTGAATTGCTGGGTCATTTCTATATATTCTTTCTATGGCCCATTGAGTAGTTAACTTAATAGATTTGCTATTAATATCATACCCAGTATATGTTACTTCAAAGTTTTTACCATCTGCAGATATAGTAAATTGTACTTCAAACTTTACATTAAACTTCCTTTTATCCAATTCGTGTGTAAGTGCTTGGGAAATAAAAGGAGATAAATTGTCACTAGCTTGACTATTATTTAATTCTAAAAGATCGTTTGCTAAAGCAGAATTAACATAATTTGCTGTGAATGAAACAACTTTTGCACCACGTTCTGTTTCAAAGCTTTCCCATTGACCATTTTTAAAATTTTGATAGCTCTCCAAAGCATTACCAATAGTTACTGTATTATCAAGCCCTAGAGTAGCTTCCTTAATGAGTGATACTTCAGAGCTTTCACAGCCAGCAATTAAAAAAACTGTTAAAATCATCATTAAAAAAAATTTTTTACTATACATTGCGATACTCCATATTTTTTTACCTTAACAAGTTAACGGGAATAAACAGCTAATACCCCATTATATTATTAAAAATTAGCATTATAAGTGTATACATTCCTGCTGCAATCTACCTATAATTTCAAACAATTATATTTTTAAAATTGGAATAAAAAGCTTTTATTCTTTGTGCAACAAAACATCTTGTACGATACCTCCTTTTCTTCGGATATATCCGATACTCTTTCTTGCGTCAAATGATTTAGGATAGTTTAGGAGTATAATTTATGGCGACGACAAACTATTCCGAAGAAGAGCAGCAAATATTACATAATTTAGGTCAGATACTGCGAGAGCACAGATTACGCTGCAAGCTTACCCAAGAGCGTGTGGCAGAAAACACCGACACAAACGTAACCTACATCAGTGACATTGAGCGTGGACGTGGCAATCTGAGCGTACTTAAGCTTGTGCGCTTTGCTAAGGCTTATGGAGTGCCTTTGAAGGATATTTTTGAAAATTATGAGGGGTAAACAATTCCATTAAAATTTGCATTGGGTTGAGTTGACAACACTTCAATCAGTAGTCTAAAGTAGTCTTGAGTAATCCAAAGGAGTACCCATGCAAGCACCAAATATAATCCCCACAAGCGTTAAGATGCCCGTAGAGCTAAAGGCACGTATCCAGCAGCTTGCGGACTGCCGTGATAAATCTGCTCATGCGCTAATGCTTCAAGCTATTGAAAGCTTTGTAGAGCGCGAAGAAAAACGAGAGCAACTACGCCAAGATGCCATTAAAGCCCATGAAAATTATCTGCAAACGGGTCTGCACGTTACTAGCATCGAGGCCAATGACTGGCTTGAGAACCTAGCAAGCGGACAAAATACGGAGCCGCCTAAATGCCATCTCTAGTCTGGACTGCCGAAGCACTTGCTGATGTAAAACGGCTGTATCAGTTCCTTTTTGAAAAGGATGCTGAAGTAGCAAAAGCACTGGCAGGTACTATCCTCAACCATCTAAAACAACTAGAAAACTTCCCACAAATTGGCCGCCCAGCCCCCGACCTTGAACCAGAACACAGAGAACTACTCATCCCCTTTGCCTCCAGCGGCTACATCCTCTTATATGCACAAGAAGATGATAAAATTATAATCCTAGCCGTCCGACACCAAAAAGAAGCTGGGTTTTGATGATATGATGTTAAAAAAGTAATATAACTGATACAAGCCAAGGGGAGTTGCCCCTTGGCTTGTACGTTAGAGTTCAGCTACCTTGCGTAACCGCACAGTAGCCTTAATAGGCGTACCAGGCACAGTAGCTTCTGCGGTGACTATATCACCATCAATGGTGCCTT
>CAYJNE010000139.1:0-4696 GCA_964371345.1 uncultured Desulfovibrionaceae bacterium
GATATTTCTTGTTGTATTTGTGGTGGTAAGGGCCATGTGGGTACGGATACTTGCCGTGTGTGCAAGGGTACTGGCTGGGTTGAAATATTAGGCTGTGGCATGGTTGACCCAGCTGTATTTGAGGCCGTTGGCTATGACCCTGAAGAATATACAGGCTTTGCCTTTGGGCTTGGCGTTGAACGTGTGGCTATGCTAAAATATGGTATCGGCGACTTACGGATGTTTTTTGAAAATGATGTACGTTTCTTATCACAATTTGTATAAGCTTTTGGCTGTGTTTTGCCTTGTGCTTTGCGTGGCTGGTTCTGCTTATGCTGCAACCAATGCTCCACGTACTGGCCTTGAAGGCGGGCAAGGGTATAGCTATGGGCCAGGGTCGGAAAACAAGCAAAATAAGGGCATCCCTGCGGGTAATGCTATGATTGATGCTTACGGTAACCCCATAGTACCAGATGAGGAAGATACAGCACCACGAGACCGCTTGCGTAGTGGAGCATATGGCGGCAGTAGGGAGCAATATTCACGCCCCTTACCAGATTTACCAGAAACAGACGCCGGCTGGCGATTTAAATAAAATATATAAGGTCATTATCATGCTATTAAGTTTGAAGTGGTTGCAAGAATTTGTGCCTTTTGTGGGTAATTCCAAGGAGCTTGGGGAGCGTTTAACCATGCTTGGCCTTGAGCTTGAAGAAGTTTTACGCCCTTATGATAATATTGAAAATATTGTGGTGGGTCATGTGGTGGAATGCGCCAAGCACCCTGAGGCCGATAAGCTATCTATATGTAAGGTAGATGTGGCTCAAGATGAAGTGCTTGATATTGTTTGCGGCGCGCCCAATGTGGCTAAGGGCCAAAAAGTACCTGTGGCCCTTGTGGGCACAACTATGCCTGACGGAATGGTTATTAAAAAGGCCAAATTACGTGGTCAACCGTCCATGGGTATGATTTGCTCTGAGCGTGAACTTGGCCTTACTGAAGACCATAGCGGCATTATGGTATTACCAGAGGACGCACCCATAGGTGCGAAATTAGTGGATTATCTTGATCTTGACCGTGAAGTGCTAGACATTGGTATTACGCCCAATAGGGCCGATTGCATGTCTGTGCTTGGTCTTGCTCGTGAGGTGGCTCTTGCTTATGATTTGCCGTTGACCATGCCAAGTTTTGAATTAAATGAGCAGAGCGATGCTGTGGCAGTGCCCATTAGTATTTCCGATGCAGAACTTTGCCCGCTTTATCAAGGGCGGGTTATTAATGGTGTAAAAATTGGCCCTTCGCCAAGTCATATTCGCTACCGTTTACACGCCATTGGGGTAAGGCCCATTTCTAATATTGTTGATATAACAAACTATGTGCTCATGGAGTGCGGGCAACCCTTACACGCCTTTGATGCTGAAAAACTAAGGGGCAAGCGTATTCACGTGGCCCCCGCCGCTGAAGGTGAAGAATTAGTTACCCTTGACGGGCAAAAACGTAAATTAAATGCTAATGATATAACCATTCGTGATGCCGAAGGGCCTACAGCATTGGCAGGTGTTATGGGTGGCTTGGATTCAGAAATTACCGATGCTTCAAGTTCGGTATTTTTAGAAAGTGCGGTATTTCGTCCAGCCAGCATTCGTAAAACTTCACGCCGTTTAGGTCTTTCCAGTGAGGCTTCATATCGTTTTGAGCGTGGTGTAGACCAAGTGGCTAATACTTGGGCTATGGATAGGGCCGCAAGCATGATGGCTCAATTTGCGGGCGGTACTGTGTGCAAAGGCGTTTGTAAGTGTGAGCCTTTACCTTTTAAGGCCACAAATATTAAATTTCGCCTAGCTCGCGCCAACTCCTTACTAGGTCTTAAGCTTGATGCAGATTTTTGTCATAAAGTATTGCAAAATCTTGGTTGTACTGTGGATATATCCAACAGTGAAAGCTGGCAAGTCACTGCCCCTTCATGGCGGGGTGATTTGGAGCGTGAGGCCGATTTAATTGAAGAAGTGGGCCGTGTATATGGTCTTGATCGCATTGAGCCTGTGCTGCCTGTGGTTAAGCATAGTTTAGATGATGCAGGAGCCACTGAAACTACATTTGCATTTTGGTCACGCCTTAAAAAGTGGGGTAGCGGCCTTGGGCTTAATGAAGCCGTGAACTACAGCTTTGTAGGGCATAGCGATTTGGACTTTCTTGGCTTGCCCAAGGATAATCGAGTATCCATTATCAATCCCCTTTCTGCAGAACAAGACGCCCTGCGCACTGCCCTTGCACCTGGTTTATTGCAAACCCTTAGAAATAATATAGCGCAAGGCAATATGGGTGTGCGTATTTTTGAACTTGCGCATATTTTTATGGCGGACAAAACTTCCGAAACCACGGCTAAGGAATATGGTCGCCTTGGGTTATTGCTCTATGGTGCTCGCTTTGACGGCACTTGGCCGCACATGGGTGAGGAGATAGATTATACCGATTTAAAAGGCATAGTTGAGCATTTGCTTGCTTATTTGCATATTGGTGGGGTGAATTTTGTTCAGATTGATAGTCATGAATTTTTGTCCCCATGCATTGATGTGCAGATTAATGGTCAAAGCATTGGTTTTATAGGACAAGTTAAAGCAAACTTGGCTGAGGAATTTCACGCCAAAAAGCAAGTTTGGCTGGCTGAGCTTGATATTGACGCCATAAAAACTCTTGCTCACGCCTCAAGCATAGCCTTTAAGTCTTTACCCATGTATCCGCCCATACGCCGTGATATAACTGTTATGTCTGATGATTTATTGCATGTAGGTGTTGTGCTTAATCATGTGCAAAGTATGAAACTTCCACTACTTGAAGATATATGCCTAATTGATTTATTTGAGCCTGCAACAGGTGGACGTAATGCAACATTTCGTTTAACCTTTAGGCATGCCCAGCGCACTTTGAAGGACGCAGAGGTAGACAAAGAGAGGGAAAAAGTGGCACAATCACTAATCAAGACCTTGGGTGTCAAAATTTAATGGGATATTTTGCATTAATAGCTTGAAATATATTATGATTTTGTGAGGTGACTCATGGCGGAAAAGACATACCGAATTGGCGATGTTGCTGAACAATTACAATTGAAAAGTTATGTACTGCGCTTTTGGGAAACGGAATTTTCTCAACTGGCACCCTTACGCACTGGCAAAGGGCAACGCCTGTATACTGAGGAGCATGTGGGCTTGATTAAACGTATCAAGCACTTACTGCATGAACAAGGTATGACCATTGACGGTGCCAGACGTGTTTTGCAATCTGAGCAAGGCCGCAAATGGCAAGAGAAACAAAGTGCCAGTGCATCTACAGACAATGCCAGACTAAGAGAAGTGCGTAGCGAACTACTAGAAGTACGCCAAATGCTCTTAAAAACTTGCGATTTACTTAGCGATTAAGGGGATATTATGCTATCTCCCATAATATCACCATCACTGCTCAGTGCAGACTTTGCAAAGCTTGAGCTTGAGCTGCAAGCCTTGGAGCAAGCTAATGTTCCATGGCTGCACCTTGATATTATGGACGGCAATTTTGTTCCCAATATAACCTTTGGCCCACCTGTAATCGCATCTTTGCGCAAGTGTACCAAGCTTTATTTTGATGTTCACCTTATGATTGACGCTCCTGAGCGTTATTTGGAAGATTTTTGTAAAGCTGGTGCCAATATGCTAGTTGTGCATGCTGAGGCCACCAAACATCTACAACGCACTCTTGCCGCCATACGCAAACTTGGAATGCAATCTGGCGTATCTCTTAATCCTGCAACACCCTTAGATTGCTTAAAATATGTACTTGATGATGTGGATATGATTTTGCTTATGAGTGTTAACCCTGGTTTTTCGGGGCAAAGCTTCATACCCGCCACATATAAAAAGATACGTGATTTAAGAGCCATGCTTGATGATGCAGACAAGGGGCATATTAAAATTCAAGTGGACGGCGGGGTAGACCCATATAATATTGCTGACTTAGTAAATGCTGGTGCTGATGTTTTTGTTTCTGGCTCGGCATTTTTTTCAGAACCGCCTTATGATAAACGTTTGATTGATTTCATTTCTGCTGCTGCCATGGCTAAAAGAAGGCCCTTGGTGGCTGACTGGGCTAAATAATCTTTTGACAATGCCTAATGAGATAATTTGTGGGGGAATATTATGGTAACTCGTAAGGAATTGGCTAATGCCGTACGTTTTCTGGCCATAGACGCCATTGAAAAATCTAAGTCAGGTCACCCAGGTGCGCCCATGGGTATGGCAGATATGGCAGAGGCCCTGTGGCGACATCATCTAAAACATAATCCTTCCAATCCACATTGGGTGAATAGAGACCGCTTTGTGCTCTCCAATGGTCATGCATCTATGCTACTTTATGCACTTTTGCACTTGAGTGGTTATAATGTAAGTATTAAAGATATTAAAAATTTCCGCACCTTACACTCAAAAACCCCAGGCCACCCAGAATATGGACACACCCCTGGCATAGAATGCACCACTGGCCCGCTTGGGCAGGGCATTGCCATGGCTGTGGGCATGGCCTTGGCTGAGGCTCACCTAGCGGCGCAATTTAACCGCCCCGAGCACACCATAGTTGACCACCATACCTATGTATTTCTTGGTGATGGCTGCATGATGGAAGGTATTTCGCATGAAGCTTGCTCCCTTGCTGGAACTCTTGGCTTACACAAATTAATTGCCATGTATGA
>CAYJNE010000140.1:0-4670 GCA_964371345.1 uncultured Desulfovibrionaceae bacterium
ATAACCATAGCGATGCCGCCGTCATGGGCAAGGGTGCAAAAGTTTTGCATAACTACTTTGGATGTACGGCTATCAAGTGCGCCTGTGGGTTCGTCTGCGAGTAAAATGCGAGGGTTATTAACCATGGCACGGGCCACGGCAACCCTTTGTTGCTCGCCACCAGATAGGCGGTTACTGCGATAGCTCACCCTATGTGAAAGACGTACAAGCTCTAATGCTCTAATGACTCTTTCCCAGCGTTCTTCAGGTGGGACTTGTTCATATATTAGTGGAAATTCAACATTTTCAAACACGGTGGAGTGTTCAAAAAGGTTACTGCTTTGCATAACAAAGCCCATGTTTTCGCGCCTAAAGTTTGATATTTCGTCATTATTGAGGGTTAGAATATCTGTGTCGAGAATATTTAGGCTGCCGCTATCGGGAGTGTGAAGCATACCTAATATATGCAACATTGTTGACTTACCACAGCCAGAAGGCCCCATAATGGCAACCATTTCTCCAGCTTCAACACTGATATTGGTACCACGTAGGACAGGAGGAAAGCCTGGGTAGCATTTATATAGATTTTGGGCATTTATAACTGGGGCCATATTTCACCTATTCAAATCGCAATGCGGTAACAACATCCATGCGACTAGCTTGTAATGCTGGGTATATTCCACCAGTTACGCCAATAACAGCGGAAAAAATAATACTACCGATGCTACTTAATATTAGCAAAGAGTATGATATGGAGGAGCCAAGGGCAAAACTACCAAGATGCACAAAAAATACACCGATTATAATGCCAACTCCGCCACCAGCCACAGATTTACAAAGAGCTTCGGTTAAAAATTGTGCTAAGATGTCTTGATCGGAGCCGCCCATGGCTTTTTTTAGTCCTACTTCACGTGTTCTGGCTCGCACTGCTGCAAATGTGCCGTGCCAAATGCCAAACCCACCAAGGAGTAACGAGGCTACAATGCCAAGCCAGAGTAATACTTCTACAAATAGGAACGTAATCTGAATACGTTTTAGCTGTTCTTCTTGGGTGCGAATGAGTAAATTTGGTGCTTCTTGATGTGCTTTTATTATGGGTGGAATTTCTTTTACGATATTATCAATATCTTCCCAGCCCATGGCCCGTATATAGAGCCTGCGCACTTTGCCGCCAGCCCAGTTGCGGTCTTGCATAACGGTATGTGGTACAAAGCCCATGCGAATGCCAGAGCCTAGCATGACTCCACCTGCAACGCCTACCACTTCAAAAGCTTCTGTGCCAAGGGTTAAAAATTTGCCAACGGCGTCCTCAGGAGTGTCAAAGAGTTTATCTGCAGCCTCCCAACCCAGAATACAGACGCGTTTTCTTTCTTTTATATCTTCTTCAGTAAAAAATCTGCCAGCTACTATGGTTGCGGCATGAGTTGGCCAGTAGTAATTATCCACCCCAGCAAAAGCAATATGGTGGCTTATGTTGCCTTGGCGAAAAGATTCGTTTCTGTAACCCATGATATTGGCACTGACTGTGCTAATCCCTTGCACTTTACGTAATGCTTCCATGGTATCGGGATTAAATTCGCGCAAGGGTTGGCCCACGTGTGAACTATCGTCCATGATGACTTCGATGACGTTTACCCCACCCATGAGCACCATGTCTTGACCAATATTATAGCGCATTTCTTGCCCAAGTACTGCCAAGGTAATAAAGGCAGTGATGCCAAGGGCAATGGAAAATATAACCCCTAGGGCTCGCTGACGTATAACTTGGCGCACGCTAACGCGCAAAAGGTCAGATTTTGTAATCATTATATTTTTTCCATACGGATTAATTTACCGTTTTTATCTACATAGTAGCGTTGCCCATGCCAGTCAATATGCCATGCTTTTAGGGTATTAAAAAATACCCATGCAAACATGCAAATGCCTAGCGAAAACGCCATAATCCAGTTTTTAGCTGGTGCTTTGCGTGGGAGTAGCTCCCGCCAGTTTAGGATAATCCACGCTAAGACACCAAGGTGCATTAAAGCAAAAATAACATACCATGCACTTTCTGGTGTAAGCATTCCAGTCAATGAACTTAATATTATAAAGCAGGAAAATACAACTGGCAATAGCAAAAGGGCTGAAAAAAATCCTAATAAATACCACTGGCTTATAACGCAAAATTTTAAAAATAGAACTTGCCTTTGCATCCAAGCTTGCCAAGTAGAGATATTGTGCTCCTTAGCTTCAGTTTTTAATATGGCTCGCGGGCAAAGTTGAACATGAATACGCTTTTTTATGAGCATGGCTGCAAGTGAGCAGTCATCCACAACGTTTTCCTTCCAAATATCGGCTATTTTGTGCTCCTCAAATACAGAGCGTGACACAGCCATAGCACCACCCCAAGGCTGAGTAAATACTGCGATGGCTTGTAAAAGGCGCATTAAGAGTACACTAAATTGATAAGCCAAGGTCACAGTGTTATCGTCCTTGGCATATACGGCGTGATATCCAGTACTAAAGCCAGCTTCGCCCTTAACAATGGGCCATACAAGCTCACGCAAAAAATTGGGCTTTGCAATGTGGGTACTGTCACAAAAAGCATATATATCTGCATTGGGGCCTATGTGGGATAAGCCTTGCAATATATTATGATTTTTTTGCGAGCACGTTTGCGCAGGGCCAGCAATCACGCTTTGAAGTTTGGGAAATTTATCTTGCAAAGAACGCACAAGGCTTGTGGCAGGGTCTTGCTCGCTTGCGGTAACAATAACGGGCAATATGTTAGGATAATCCTGCTCAAGCAGTGACGATAGAGCGTCATGCATGGCAGGGTGATTGCCAGCCGCAGGAATAATTAAGGCCACAGTGGGGACGTTTTCGTTTGCGTCAAGCAAGCTTGTATCGTAAGTTTCACTATCTTTTAGTATAGTACTACGTGAAAAACGCCAGATGCCAAAAAGCAATGCACATTGTAATATAGCTGCAAGCAACCAAAACATTTTACTTACTCCGGCAGAGGGCCACAGCGTTCTGTGAGTTTGGTATTTTGAAATCTATCACCTTCAAGATCAATGGTAAAACCATTGTTTAAAGTGGCTTCTCCGCTGACCTTTACAGCACTATCAAAGCGTCCTTTAAATTTATATCCTGAATGATGTTTGGCTCTTATGATGCCGTCTTTGTCCATGGTGCCGTAAAAGTGGTAGGTGTCCACCTGCCCATTTTTTAGTTTGAGTAGTAGTACACCATTTACCTTGCCGTCAGGCGCAATGCATGCTCCTGCTCTAAAGGTTGATGTATAAACGGATCCCGTCCAAAGTTCACCTATGGTTTCCTGAGCTTGCTTAGGGGCGGATATTTTTGTAGACTTTTCTTCCGCCATGCTTGGGTGTGGCATTATGATAAGCCCAATAACTAAGGACAAAACGAAGCCAAGTTGTAAAGCGTATTTTCTTATATTTAGCATATATCTCTCGTTGTTATATGTCATACACAGCGCGAATATTAAAAAATTATAAAATCAATATTGCGTTCGCAAGCGATATACCATTGAGAACCCATGGAATGCAAGCTTCTTTATGGTGACATTTTGCAACTAGTAAAAATATTAGGAATAACATGAACGTAGTTTTTGTACTCATAGACGGTCTTGACGCATCAAACGTGGTGCATATGTCTTATTTGGCGGCGCATAAGGAAAACGGTGTCACTTGCGGTGTTATGGATTGTGAGTTGCCCACCATTTCCAAGCCCATTTATTCAACACTTTTTACAGGGCAAACCCCAATTAATACTAATATCACGCACAATAAAAGTACTTTTTTAAGTGCTGAAATGCGTGTGCAATCCTTTTTCGCAAAAATGAAAGAATGCAATAAAATTAGTGCCATGGCTGCTTATTATTGGATGCGTGAGCTGTATATAGGGGAAAAATATGACGCAGCTAAGCACAGATTAACTTTGGAGCAAGGCTCTGTTATTCCTCATGCTTTGTTCTATGACGATGATAATTACCCCGATGCATATGTTTTTCAAGATGCGGAAGCTTTGCGTATTAATTATAAGCCAGATTTTTTGCTCGTGCATAGTATGGGCGTAGATGCCGCAGGTCATGCTTTTGGAGCAAATAGTGCAGAGTACCGCAATGCTGTGCGTGGTGTGGATGTATTACTAGCTGAATATGTGCCTGCATGGCTTGATGCTGGCAATTTGGTAATTATTACCAGCGATCACGGTATGCATGAGGACGGTACGCATAATGATATATTGGCGGAGGTGCGTAAGGTACCATATTGGATATTGGGTACACTGCCGCCAAATATTAAAACTCCCCAAAGGCAGACTGATTGGTATAACTTGCTTTGTGCTTGTTATTTTTAAAGCGTTTATGTGAACACGCTTTAGCCTGTTCTTTCAACTAATAGCGCGTCATCTTCTCGCCCTAGCATACGCAAACTCTCAGCCAAAACTCTTCTTGAAGGGCCGTATTCTGGCCTTAAGCCAACGCTTTTGCGGGCCAGCATTTCTGACATGCTAGGGTCTTCGCCACTATCAAGATATATTTTGGCAAGCATAGAAAGGGCAATGGCATCTTGCGGATTGCGCAATAGGGCCTCATGTAAAAGCTCTCTGGCTTCGGCTTGTTTGCGTTGGCGCAAGGCAACACGGGCCAAATGGCGGCGGGCCACACCTCCGTAGCTTTTGTG
>CAYJNE010000141.1:0-4669 GCA_964371345.1 uncultured Desulfovibrionaceae bacterium
ATTAAGGATGCCATTTGCACCAAGGGGCTTACTACCACCGCAGGCTCAAAAATACTGCACAATTACGTGCCTTTTTATGATGCCCATGTCATAGCAAAATTGCGTGAAGCTGGAGCCATTATTTTTGGTAAAAACAATCTTGACGAATTTGCCATGGGTTCCAGTACCGAAAATTCCGCCTATCATGCTACGCATAATCCTTGGGATATTAGCCGTGTTCCCGGTGGCTCCAGTGGCGGCTCTGCGGCCTCGGTGGTTGCCAAGCAATGTTTTGCTTCCCTTGGTTCTGATACTGGTGGATCCATTCGTCAGCCAGCATCTTTATGCGGTTGTGTGGGCATAAAGCCAACCTATGGGCGTGTGTCACGCTATGGTTTAATTGCCTATGGTTCATCATTAGATCAAATTGGCCCCTTTGCCCGCTCGGTGGAAGATTGTGCTCTTGTGCTTGAAAATATTGCAGGACATGACGGGCGAGATAGCACTTCGGCTCCATTGCCGCTATCCTCCACAGCGTATAGTGACGCCTTACATAGCCGCAATGACTTAAAAGGCTTACGTGTGGGTGTACCCAAGGAGTTTTTTGCTGAGGGTCTTGCGCCTGAGGTTGAAAAGCAATGCAAAATGGCCCTTGATACCATGCAAAAACTTGGCGCAGAGCTTGTGGATATTGAACTCCCACATACCAATGCCGCCATTGCCACCTATTATATTGTTGCCATGGCTGAAGCTAGTTCAAACCTAGCTCGCTTTGACGGGGTACGCTATGGGTATCGCTCCGAAAATATTGATAATCTAAAAGAACTTTATGAACGCTCACGCACTGAAGGTTTTGGGCAAGAAGTGCAACGCCGCATTATGCTTGGCACATATGTGCTTTCTTCTGGTTATTATGATGCCTATTTTCGCAAAGCCGCCCAAGTGCGCCGCCTGATACGAGAAGACTTTCACAATGCCTTACAAAAATGCGATGTAATTTGTGGGCCTGTTTCTCCAGTGACTGCTTGGGAGCTTGGTAGCCTAAATGCCGACCCCTTGCAGATGTACCTTATGGATGTTTATACACTATCTTTGAATTTGGCAGGTTTGCCAGGACTTTCCTTACCTGTGGGTATGGGAGCAGATAGCAAATTACCCGTGGGTATGCAGATTTTGGGTGCCGCTTTTAACGAAGAATTAATTTTCAGCGTGGCCTATGTGCTTGAGCAATCTTTACCGAAAACTGAATGGCCTAAGCTGTAAAAAACTACCTGTATTTGACAAATAAAACCCCTCTCTTGCTATACAAGAGAGGGGTTTTTCGTGTTTGTGTTTAGTTTTTGTGTTTAGAAGCTAAAGCGTACACCAAGGCTAACTTCATGTGAGCTGGTGGACGTTTGTAAGTTATAGCCTGCTTTTTCTTTGTTGCTATCGCTGGTGGATAGATAACGATAGCCAAGGTCTGCGGTAACTTGTTCGTTAATGGCATAGCCAACACCTGCACCTACGTTCCAAGCAAGCACGGTATCATCTAATTCACCTTTTAATTTATTGCCGCCGATGTTGTAGTTATATTCACCAGTTATGAATGCAGCCCCAATACCAGCACCAACATATGGAGTGAAGTCGGATTCATTGTAAAAATCATAGTAGAAGTTCACAAGCAAGGTTTGCATGTCATAATGGGTGTCTGAAGTATAGCCAGGGCCAGCATCGCTATTATAAAGATTACCGCGGAAAGCGTATTCGATTTCTGTACGAATGGGGGTATCAGACTGTTTGTAGAAGTCGTAGCCTACAAAACCAGCAGCACCAAGCACGCTGTCAGAATGAGAGGTGCTAAATACGTTAGAGCCCCAAGAAGTTTGGTAACCATAGATAAACTTACCGCCTGCATATATGCCATTAATTTCAGCCGCAGCGGGTGCAGCCAGAGCCAAGCTCAAAAGCATTGTTAAGAAAAGACGTTTAAACATATAATCCTCCAGTGGTTAGATAATTTAATTTTAATTATCTAAGATTTCATTATTTTTGGCTTATTTGCCCTCCACCACATTTGCAGCACTAGCAAGGTCCAAAGGGGCTTGCGTAAGTCTTGTTTGCCGCTCATGTGCGTATCAACCAACTCCCGAACATGTGGGATACTAAACACACCTTGCTCTTGCAAGAAGCGTTCCCCAAGTAATTCTTCAACTAATGGGCGCAATGCACCACGCAACCATGCGGCCACTGGAATTTGAAATCCGCGTTTGTTGCGAGTTAGAATTTCTTTGGGTAAGAGGTCGATACAAGATTTTTTGAGCAAATACTTTCTTTTAAGTCCTTTTAATTTATAGCTAATTGGAAGGCGAGAGATAAATTCCGCAACATCAGTATCTAAAAATGGTGCACGCACTTCAAGGGATTTTAACATGGAGCAGCGGTCAACTTTTGTTAAAATATCATCTACAAGAAATTGACGGGCATAGACATAAAAAGCTCTTTCCACATTGCCAGAGGGAGGGGGCCAGTGGGAAAAGTGTTCCTTAGTTGGGGCAAAAAGGTGGTCTAATTTAAGAAAATCTTCATGCCCCTCGGCAAAATTTGCATCCCATAGGTTTTGTTGCATTTCTGGGGTAAAGGCCGTGAGTAAGGATTGCACCCTCTGCCAAGGCGGTGCATATGCAGCTTGAAAAAATGTTGTTAACGCACCATTAAGATTAACGTAATTTGATGATGACGGTATTTTGTCAGAAATGGTTTCAATGCTTTTTCGCACTAAGCTTGGCCATTTGTTATAGCTTTCGGCAATTTTTATGCCTATAAAGTGTTCATATCCTGCAAAAAGTTCATCGGCCCCGTCTCCACCAAGTGCAACCGTTACGTGTTTGCGGGTAAGCTCTGATAGAAGATAGGTGGGTGCAACGGAAGCGTCTGCCATGGGCTCATCAAGGCGGCTGATAATATCTGGTAAAATTTCTGCACAATAGTCGGCAGAGAGTATATGTTCGGTATGGTCAGTATTATAATGTTTTGCAATCACACGGGCATATTCCGACTCATCAAAACTTGCTTCCTTAAAGCCAATGGAAAATGTTTTAATTTTGTCAGCTTTACTCGCCATGAGTGCGGTGACAATGGATGAATCGATGCCGCCAGATAAAAATACTCCCAGCGGCACATCACTTATCATGCGTCTTTCTACGGCATTATCAAGAAGGCCACGCAACTCCTCTGCTAAATCATCTTCAGAGCGTGTAATGCTTTCAGTGCTTGGGGCAGGTATATCCCAATAACGCCTAAGCGTAACCTTACCTTCTGAGACCATTAAGCTATGTGAGGGGGGTATTTTTTGCACTTCGGTATAAATGCACTCGGGGGTGGGCACATATTCATAGGCCAAATAGCGCATAAGATTTTGTGGGCGTACACTTAAATTGAGGTCTGGAAATTTTGTAATGGCTGTAAGTTCAGAGGCAAAGATAAATCGCCCCTGTTGGATGGTGTAAAAAAAAGGCTTTTTGCCAAAGCGATCTCTGGCGCAAAAAAGAACTTTTTTTCTTTTATCCCATAGGACAAAGGCAAACATACCTTCAAAGCGTTCTACACAGGCCTCCCCCCACTCTTGCCAAGCGTAAAGTATGACTTCTGTGTCGGAATTGGTGTGAAATTTACACCCTTTTTCCTCAAGGGTTTTTCTTAAATCTGGGAAGTTATAGATTTCACCATTAAATGTAACGTATATTTGCCCAGTGCTGTCGGCCATGGGTTGCGCACCTGTGGCTAAATCGATGATAGAAAGCCGCCTATGCCCAAGGGCCACTGCTCCGTCTATCCACTGTCCTTCACCATCGGGGCCACGATAGTGAATGGCATCGGTCATATTTTTTAGCCATGTATGGGAATTTTCGGGTAGATTTTGCCCGTCTAATTGAAAAAATCCAGCTATACCACACATATTTGCTCCGTATTGCGCACTGAAATAATATTCGTTTGATTTTGTATAGTTTTTAAAAATCAAGACCGATGCAATTTGCATCGGTCTAAAATGTAAAACTTAGCCTTGAGACTGGTTCTTTTTTTCGTTTTCGCGCCAGTCTTCAACAAGTTTGGTAACTTTGGGGATTTCTTCGGCTGTAATGTCAAGAGCCTTTCTAACATCTTCTTCTGAGTGAGCCGCAGAGAGGAAGTAGCGTAAGCGTGCAGTGCCTTCTTTCACAGCGGGGAAGGTTATGGGCATGGCGTATATACCCCTATTAAATAGGGCATTGGCCATAAAACCTGCCACCATGGAGTCCCCAACAATAACAGGCACGTTGGCATACCCTTGGGCAACGCCCGTATCGAGGCCGAGGCTTTGTGCATATTCAAGGAAATATTTGCTAATATGTTGTAATTTGTGCACACGCTCAGGCTCACGTAACATAATATCAAGAGCTACCTTACAGGCCACTGCAACTACAGGCGACATACCTACGCTAAATACAAAGCCAGGTGAGCCATACTTTAAGTACTCAATGAGTTGTTTGCTGCCAGCAATAAAACCACCACAGCCGCATAAGGATTTGCTAAGGGTGCTCATCCACATATCAACATCTTTTGGGTCAATACCAAAGTGCTCACGTGCGCCACGGCCTGTGGCCCCAAGTGTTCCTAGTGAGTGGGCTTCATCCACAAGGAGCATACAGTTATATTTCTTTTTTAATTCAAT
>CAYJNE010000142.1:0-4633 GCA_964371345.1 uncultured Desulfovibrionaceae bacterium
GCGCCCAATCATAGAATCAGCACGAGACCTGTCTAAATTAGGGCTATATTTGCGAATGATATTTTCTTGGTACGCAAGCCCTGCTTTAATAAGGTGTTCGGGAATCGGCACAAGGCTTAAGTTCTGTGACGGCTGCGCTTGAGGCGCAGTGCCTAAATCTTTAGCGGCATACTGCTTATACAAAGTATCTAAATGCGCTTCCAAACTCACACAGCGGTGACGCGTGCACGCTTTTATCTCTACAAAAGGATAGCGTCCGCTGCCGTCCAGCATGGGCTTCTTGGCATTGCTAAAACCTGCGAGACGGGTATTATGGTGCGCCTTTTGTACTGCTGGGTCGCCATAACGCGCGTTAAGTTTTGCCGTAGTCCAATGATAAAAGCCCTCTTCATACTTCTTTTCCAGTACGTAGTGCGCTTGCACGCTACGGTCACTGGTTTCTAGCAAAAGCGACGGACGATGCTTTGAATAAAAGCTTTCTTTTGCATCATCTATATACAGGGAGATGCGTTTATCTGCATGGTGCAAGGCTAAGAAAATATCCGCTCCTTGCACATTCTGACTTGCCAAAAAAGGGAATAGTTCCAATAATTGTTCTATTGTAATACCGTCGGGATATTTAGCCCCTGTAGTGAAGCAATCTTCTTTTTTGGTGGCACGTATATTGATAGTAAAACGCGGCGCGCCCATAATATGCAGTTGTTTTATGGCCATACGCGCGAGTTTTGCCAGTTTTTTGTATTTTGGGTGTGATAATTTGGAGGCGGCTATAAGATTAGTGGCACTACATTCCTCAGGCGGCGTTATGATATGTTCGCCGCTTGCAACTAAGGGAAAGGCTTCAGCCAATTGATGCACCGAGTCCTGATAACTGCGCCCAAGCTCCTTTATAAGCACATCTATAGGAGTACGTGTGTCACGCCTTATGCTGCAATGCCCAACGGAAAAGTTTTCGCGCACATCCGCCATATCAATTTGATTTAAGTTTAAAATAAGCTCTCTATTTTTCATACCCCCTACCCCCCATGACGCGGCACAAATTGTGTACACTCTATAACAGGTAAGGTTTCAACATCATCGCCTGCATCACAAACTGTTCTTTGTAGTAAAGTACAAAAAATACCCATCTCATCCAGCATGACGTGCTTGTCATTGCGACGCAAAAGCATGTGTGCATGTCCACATTGCGTGCACAAAAAATACTTATGGGGAGTATCCGTGAAAATTAAAGTTCTTTGTAGCTTACGACAGCCCAGAAATTGTTCATCTCTCTCAGCAAAACTGATATAATCTTTCATAATAACCTCAACTAATATTAAATTTGTATATAGCATAACAGAGGCAAGATAACTGTCAAATATCATTGAAGTATATCATGTGAACATGAGGGACAGAATGGTATGATAAAGTATGCACCGGTAAGGATAAAATTTTTTCTATTTTATGAATTTACTCCATAAGACCTTGAAATTACATATCTAAATCACAAGTCATATTTTCTTCTAGTTCGACTGACTGAGCAAGGCGAAGAGTGCCTTTCACACCTTGATCTATAACAGGCGGCACCGTATAATACCTATAATTATTAGGAAAAGCCCCAAAACGTTTAGACAGTCCTCTATATGAATTTCTATGAGCAAGACGACTACTCAAGAGTTGAATTTTATTATTTTCTGCTGAAATGAGCACAGCGCCTTTGGGGTGCCCTCTCTTAGTTAGCGCAAGCTTATATTGAATACCTGCAGAAATAAGTGCCGCCAGAGCGTCTGCCCAAGATGTTGCTTCATGTAAAATTTCATCAGCTTTTTCTTTGAGCAGACGTTCTGGGGATTTTTTCCCTGTGCGCAATTCCCGCTGCGTGCTGGCGTTAGAAACCGTATTCTTCTTTGATAAGTGTAGGGGGTTGCCATACATATCCGTCAAAATACCACAAGTAGAATATCCTCGAGAGACACAAATTTCGTGCATGGCAGCATGTTGGCAATATATGTCATGGCGATATTTTTTGCTTTTTTTGTTAGCCATAAGCACCGTCCCTTTTGAGAGAGGAATATAATGCTTGCCGTGGTTATTCCACTCCAGCGAGACTCTATCTACGACGATATGTAGATGCAGATTTTCTGTATTCGCGTGTACGCTGTACATACAAGCGTGCTCCGCAAGGCCTAAGTGTTTTAACAGAGTTTTTACATCGACACGAAAATCCAACGCTGTGAAATCATGGCCGAAGCCTTTACCATAAGAAAGGATATAGTGAGCAAATGTACGCCCTCGCCCTTTGTAACGCGCATGATTTTTAAGAATTTCATCTCGCTGAGCACATCTTTTATCAGCTAATATATTGATAGACCCTATAACGGATTGCCCATTAATACAGTGCAGCTTCTTGCCATCTCCACTCGTATTATCGATATAGGCTATGGCAGCATGTAAATTTCGCCCGCGATTACCCTTCCCCTTGCCCTTCACGCGCTTAATAATAACACCACTACTCATATATGCAGAACTCCTTGTCAATTTGACCTATAAGTCGCGCAAACTCTGCCACAAGAGGCATGAGAGCATCTGCTGGAGCATCATGTTCTTCCACAAGCTCTTTTATTAAACTACCCTGCCGGCGAAGCTCTGCGCGTACGTGCATCAAATCATACGCACGACTAAAACTTGGCGTCGCAGATCTACTGCCTTCACACGAAGCCTCCAAAACCTTGCGGGTATAGGCTGAGGGCTTCACACCCGCCAAGCCTGCCTCAACTTCCAGCAAAGCTTTGAGCCTTGGAGTAACTCTTGTGATTAGGGTTTCCGAGTAATTTTCTTTTTCTTTATTAACTATATCCATTTTTCTTTCCTTTACTATTTGTATTACATCTCCATGTCCTGCCTTAGTTTATAAATATAAATATCATATTATTTATAACAACATTATATACAAACAATAACAACAGTTAAAAACAAGTCAATAGTAAGTAAATTTATCGCACAAAATATTATTTATAATTACAACAGAAAACACTTGCCAATAATTTTTTAATGCATATATAAAAAGTATTAAATGACTTTATACCTTAAGGACAGACATATGGAGCAAGAAAAAAATTTAAAAGAAAGTTTACAATTATTATTAAAAAAAGGAAAAGAAAATGATTTACAAAGAATTTTTAAAACACATAAAAATGTTTTTATGAAACTTTACAAGATGGGCTTTACAGCAAAAGAACTACACGAAAAAGTTCAAAATCATGGAATTTCATGCTCGTATCAAACTTTTAGGAAGGCTTTTGCACAGCTCAAAAGTGAATCTTTGATAAACGAGCAAACAAAAGATAAATCAGAAAAAATTATACAAGAACAAGAAGCTGAACCTAGTATAAAACCTGATTATACATCAGAAAAGACTAGTATCAATATAGAAGATTATCCAGATAATATAAATGAGAAACTTAAAAAATACGATATAGAAATTTAAAAAAAGGAGTAATATTATGAATCTTACAATCGTGACAGGCAATAAGGGCGGAATAGGGAAATCTTTTATAAGCACAATGTTGGTGGATTATATGCTAAGATATAACAAAAAATTCTATGCGCTAGATTCGGAGACATCGAGCATACAAGCAACGTTTGCCAAAAACCTCCATCAATATATTTCTAGTGATAATTTTAAAAACTTAAACATACAAACTCAAGCACAAACAGAAGAGCTAGTCAGTGACCTAGATGCGCATAAAAATGAAGAAGGTATATACATAATGGATACAGGAGCGTCATCCCTTGATAAGCTTGTAGAAAATCTAAGCTTCTTTGGAGATGTCAAAAAAGCACTCTCCATAGATATCTCGCTGACATTCCTAGTGAGCCCATATACTGATTCCGTAGTAGCGGCAAAAACCTTACTTAAAGCCCTCAGAACTATGCAAGAACCATTGAAAGTTAACTTTTTGATCTTCTCAGCAACAGGGATGGTGCAAAATGATTTTGCTTTTGAACAAGACGTGCGCCTGCAAGAAGTCATAACAGAACTCAGTTGCTCAAAATTCTACCTGCCTACAATCCGCCAAGATTACTTTGACTTAGTCATGCAAGAACACATACTTCCATCCGCCTATATTGCCAACATAAATACCCCCTTTGGCACAAGATTACGCCTAGAAAGCTGGCTAAAAGGAACTTTTGACCCTATAGCCAAAGACCTTTTGGACATATAAGGAAGGAAAAAAATGCACCCAAAAGATTTTTTGGAAAAAAGATGGGCGGCGTGGCACTGCGGGGACATCCCCACAGAACTACTTCGCGCCTACAAAAGAGAAGTAGCCCCTTTGCTCAATGTCTGCACCATTGAAGATCCTTATATACTTACTACCATTGAGAACCTAATCTTACGCCATTTACAAATAGAGGCCGCTCGTGAAAATCTGCTGGCCGCACAAGAACTACGTGAACTGGTGGAAGACGTACGGCTGTATCTTCCGTGGGTAGCCGTAAGCATGGGGATTTTGATAATCACCTTTTTCATTCGAAGCTTAGTATAAATAGTCGAACATTAAAAACACATTTTTAAGAGCTACACGCTCTTCTTTTGCCAGTTAATGCAAAGCTGTTCAAAACAGTAAAGACCCAGCCAAGCGCAAAAATA
>CAYJNE010000143.1:0-4602 GCA_964371345.1 uncultured Desulfovibrionaceae bacterium
ACTTGGGCTTCTGTTTTGGGCTTATTTCAAGAAAATCCACGCAGCTTTCTTATGGCCTTGCGCAACCAACAAGCCAAACGGAAAAATATTGACATAGCAAGCGTAGAATCATTACTTGCGCAAAGGCAAGAGGCACGAGCCCAAAAAGACTTTGCCAAATCAGACGCCCTGCGTGACACCTTGGCAAGCATGGGCGTTGAGCTTAGGGATACGGCGTCTGGTGCCGAATGGGATATTGCCTAGTCAGGCTGCCCAAAAGATGCAATCTGCGGCGTTAGATTGTTTTTTTCTCGTTGCATGGGCCACAAGAGCCCTATGCTTCCTCGAAAAAAAACAATCTTCCTTGCATCTTACATCTTTTGAACACCCTGTGGGAAATTATAACTTTGGCACTTTGTAAAATTTTTTATTGATGCTAACCTAATTTAATAAATATTTACGCATTAAATTTATGGGTTTCATATGCATATATCTATTCGTAAAACCTTAGCTTCTATTATGGTTTGGGCCATATTGTTCAGTCAAATATGGACTGCACCAGCCCATGCTTTTTTGGGATTTGGCGATGTGGGTATTGCTGAAGAAAAGGAAATGGGGCGCAAATTTGAAGTATTGGTGCGCTCTCAGCTACCCATTGTGGAAGACCCCGAAGTCTCGCTATATGTCCGAAATATTGTAAATAAAATATCCTCAGTTATTCCACCCCAACCCTTTGATTTTACATCTGGCGTAATATTGCATAATTCCTTAAATGCATTTGCTGTCCCCGGCGGGCATGTATTTATATTTACTGGACTTATTATGCAATTGGATAATGAGGCCGAGCTTGCTGGCATTATGGCCCACGAAATGGCCCACGTAACCCAACGCCATGTGGCTGAGCGCATCAATCGTGGTAAATATTTAACCCTTGCCACATTACTCGCAGCTGTAGCTGGTGTAGTTGCAGGTGGTGAAGGTGGTGCTGCCCTTGTGGCTGGTGCTTTTGGTGCAGGGCAATCTGCCATGCTCAATTATAGCCGTATGGATGAGTCCGAAGCAGATGACGTTGGATATCAATACCTTGTGGCGGCGGGCTATCCTCCTGCTGGCATGGCTGGTGGCTTTTTAAAAATCCGTGAAAAAAGCATCATGAGCGGTGGGGGCAATGTGCCAACGTACCTTTCTACCCACCCTGACATAGGTGTGCGCATAACCAGCGTTATGGCTAAAGTTCGCTCTGGCCCTCAGGCACTTAATAAGCGTAAGGTTAATAATACGCAATTTAAGCGTGTGCAAACTCTGCTTTGGGCTCGCTATGGCACCATTCAAGCGGCACGGCATCGCTTTGCTGCTGAAAAAAACCCCTTAGCCCTCATGGGTTCTGCCATGCTTCTTGCTCGTGAAAATAAAATACAAGAAGCTGGTGCCGCTTTTGATAAAGCCATTGCCGCATCCCCTAACGATCCCCTAATTTTGCGTGAAGCTGGAACATTCCACTACCGTAAGGGTGATACGGCTCGCGCTGAAGCCTTGCTTTCATCTGCCATGCGTATTGACCCTCGTGATTACATGGCTCAATTTTTCTATGCTCGCTTACTTGATGAAACGGGCCGCACCCTAAGTGCCGAGCCTTATTATAAAGAAATATTGCGTATCCTACCAGAGGATCAAGAAGTTCATGCTTCTTACGCTCGCTCCCTTGGGCGCAGTGGCAAGAATTTTCAAGCTTATTTGCATCTTGCCTACAGCGCATTATATAAAAATGACAAAAAAAGAACCAAACAATATTTTGACCAAGCCAGAAGCAATGCCAACACCGCCAGTGATAAAACGGCTGTGGCACAATTTGACGCTAAGTACAAAGAACGCAAAGAAATTTGGGATGAAGGGTTTTAAATAAAATGAAAATATTTATGCGCATCACCTGCCTTATAATATGTATTTTTGCCGCCACAATGGGAGGAGTAAGCCTAGCTTATGCTGCGTCAAAACAACCCGCCAATTTAGAACACATGGTAGGGCAAATGATAATGGTGGGTTTTAGAGGCATGGATAAGGCCACAGAAGGCAATATGCCAAAGCTTTTGGATTCTATCCGCAAAGGGCACGTGGGCGGCGTTATTTTGTTTAATTATGATGTGGTACTAAAGTCAGATAAGCGCAATATACGCTCCTTGGAGCAAGTAACTAAGCTTTCAAAATTATTACAAGATTCATCCTCAACGCCGCTATTTGTGGCCATTGACCAAGAAGGTGGTAAGGTGCGCCGCATACGCCCCGAACATGGTGCCCCATTTGACTTGCCCTCAGCAGAAGATATGGGAAATGAAAGCGTTGAAGAAACACGCACTTGGGGCGAAAAAACTGGCAAGCTTTTGCAATCCGTGGGTATAAATATAAACTTTGCCCCTTCGGTGGACGTAAATGCTAATCCCCATAGCCCAATCATTGGCAAGGTAGAACGCTCCTTTTCTGAAGATGAAAACGAAATTGTAAACCACGCCAAAGCCTTTGCCGAAGGCCTTGCTAAATATAATATTATTGCCACTTACAAGCACTTTCCAGGGCATGGGAGCGCACTCACAGACACGCATGTAGGCATGACGGACATTACAAAAACATGGCAGGATGATGAGCTTACACCATATTTGCCACAAAACCGTCCTCAAGTACCTTTAATTATTATGACTGGGCATCTTTTTTTACGAAGCATTGACCCCGATTATCCATCCACACTTTCGGATGAAATTATCACAAATTTACTGCGTAAGAAATTAGCTTGGAACGGCGTTGTAGCCAGTGATGATATGCAAATGCAGGCCATGACTTCGCATTATTCTCGCCGTGAGGCTGTGCGCCTCGCCATAACAGCAGGGGTGGACTTGTTAGTTACTGGCAACAATTTGCTTTACAATGAAAATGTTGGCGAAGAATTACACGCAGAAATTATGTCACTCATAGCCGAAGGACATATTAGCGAAAAAAGAATTAAACAATCATATACACGCATCATGAAACTTAAAGAAAGCATTGGCCTTGTGCGTGCAGGGTCATGGTAAAAAGGAAAAAATATGCAAGCACATGCAACAACCATATTGGCTGTAAGGCACAACAATCAAGTATCCATGGGCGGTGACGGTCAAGTCACCCTTGGGCAAAGCATTGTCATGAAACACAGTGCCTGCAAGGTACGCCGCTTATATAAGGGCCAAATTTTGGCAGGTTTTGCTGGTGCCACGGCAGACGCCTTCACCCTCTTTGAACTTTTTGAAGCAAAGTTAGAAGAAGTACACGGCAACTTAATGCGCGCCGCTGTGGAAATGGCTAAAGATTGGCGAAAAGATAAATACTTACGCCGCCTTGAGGCTATGCTCTTACTTGCTAACAACGAGCACATTTTATTGCTCTCAGGTACGGGCGATGTCATTGAGCCCGATGACGGACTAGCCGCCATTGGTAGCGGTGGGCCGTATGCTCTTTCGGCAGCACGGGCCTTAGTGCGCCACGGTGCAAAGGCAGACCTCACAGCCGAGGACATTGTGCGCCATGCTATGGATATTGCGGCAGAAATATGTGTTTTCACCAACACTAATTTAACGGTAGAAACACTGTAACTACAATCTAAAAATTATACTATACACAATGCGAGGTTGGGGAATGTGTTTTGAGCAATTAGCTGACGATGAAGCAAAGCGAAAATGTCGAGCCGCGAAAAAAACTTTACCGAACCTCGCTTAACACCATGAATTACACCATAATAACATGACCGAAACACATATTGCTGGTTGCAAAATAAATTTATCCCTAAAAATAGTGGGAGTGCGCAGTGACGGCTATCATCTGCTAGACTCCCTATTTTGGCCGCTTGATAGCCCTCATGATATATTGGAATTTACAGCAAAGCCCAAAGAACATGGCTTTACAATTTCTTGCAGTGTTGATGATATTGACCTTGAAAATAATACCCTATGCCGTGCCTATGCAGCCTTTGTGCAAGCAAGCCCACTTGATGTGGGGGCGCATGTACATTTAACAAAGCTTATTCCGCATGGGGCAGGACTTGGTGGGGGCAGTAGTGATGCAGCCTGTGTATTAAAATGGTGCAATAAAAATGCAAAAAGCAAATTGAGTGAGCAAAAATTGCAAGAGATTGCCCTATCTATCGGGGCAGATGTGCCATTTTTTTTGCAAAATAATCCAGCACGGGTACAAGGCATAGGCGAAGTAATTAAGCCTGTTGCAAATTTTCTCAAAGAAAAAAATTTATTATTAGTATGCCCACCCATATATGTTTCAACACCAGCGGCTTATGCGGCATGGGATGAGGCTCAAAAAAATATTTTTTACACTGAAGACTTGACAAAGAACGCTCACAAGGATAAAGACACTTTCTCTTATGCATCAAATGGCATTCGTGAATTTTGCAATGACTTTGAGAGTGTAATTTTTACACAATACCCAGAGCTTGCAAATATTAAGAATACATTGATTAATGCTGGAGCAGAGCTTGCCACAATGAGTGGTAGTGGCTCAAGCATGGTTGGAGTTTTCGCAAATAAAACGCTGGCTATGCAAACAGCAGAACAAATGAAGCATAAGGGAAACAAAGTTTTTGTTTCA
>CAYJNE010000144.1:0-4566 GCA_964371345.1 uncultured Desulfovibrionaceae bacterium
AATTTTTGTTCCATTTCGGCCATTTCTGCTTGGGGGTCATCTTCACGCCCCATTTCTTTGTTAATGGCCTTAATTTGTTCATTTAAATAATAATCACGCTGGTTGCGCTCCATTTGCGAGCGTACCCTGTGCTTAATGCGTCGCTCCACAGAAGACATAGCCATTTCACCCTGTAACAATTCATAGGCTTTTTCAAGTCTTTCTAGCGGGTTAATTAGCTCCAGAGCTTCTTGTTTTTTACGATATTCCGTTCTTAAATGCGGCACAATGGCATCGGCAAGCTTGCCAGCGTCTTGCACACTGGTAATGGCCACCATGACCTCTTGAGTCATTTTTTTATTGATTTTGCTGTATTCTTCAAGGGCTTCATGGGCAGTTTTAATAATAACTTCAGCCTCTTGCCCTGAGCTTTCTTCTTCAATTATGGCAGTTGTATTTACACATGGATATTCGCCCTGACCAAAGGGGGCTTCATCAGTCATGGGAGTCCAAGAAGCACGATACAAACCCTCAAACAGCACTTTAATTGTGCCATCTGGCAAACGCAAAACTTGTAAAATGCGGCAAACAACGCCCATTTGATACAAATCATCCTGACTTGGCTTTTCTGTGTCAGGCTCACGTTGTGCTACGAGAAAAATCTTCTTATCAAATTCGTTATGTCCAACTTCAATGGCTTTAATAGAGGCAGAGCGACCCACAAAAAGCGGCATAATAGCTCGGGGAAACATAACCACTTCACGCACAGACATAAGAGGTAAAACAGTCTTTTGTCCTTGCGTAAATGCTGTGATGGTTACCATAAAAAACTCCGTATGGCATAAATGCCACAAATAAAACTTTTAGGCCTTTACAAATGGCCTTTGTAAACCCTAGCTCGCCACTTGTTCTTCATTCTCGTATAAATAAACAGGCTCGCGACCCTTCTCAATAACAGCTTTGTTAATGAGGCATTCACGAACATTAGTCATGGTCGGCAAATGGAACATAATATCAAGCATCATCTTTTCCATAACGTTACGCAAGCCTCTGGCACCAGTTTTGCGCTCAATGGCTTCTGCAGCAATGGTTTTTAAGGCATTGGCAGTAAAACGTAACGACACATTATCAAGCTCAAAAAGCTTTTGATATTGACGCACAAGAGCATTTTTAGGCTCAGTTAAAATGCGTACAAGGTCATCTTCATTTAGATCATCCACATGAGTAATTACAGGAATACGGCCCACAAATTCAGGAATAAGACCAAATTTTACTAAATCCGCTGGGTGCAACTCATCCAAAAGCTCTGATAAGCCCAAATTCTTTGTGGAACGACCAGAACCACCAAAGCCCATAGAACCGCCACTCATACGCTCACCAACAATCTTTTCAAGGCCCACAAAGGCCCCGCCCACAATAAAGAGAATATTGCTGGTGTCCATGCGAATGAACTCTTGCTGAGGGTGCTTGCGCCCGCCCTTGGGGGGAATATTGGCCTCAGTGCCTTCAATAATTTTCAAAAGGGCTTGTTGCACACCTTCGCCAGAAACGTCACGGGTAATGGATGGGCCGTCACCCTTGCGAGAAATTTTATCAATTTCGTCAATATAAATAATACCTTTGCTGGCGGATTCCAAATCATAATCGGCATTTTGCAAGAGTTGCACAAGGATATTTTCCACATCCTCACCCACATAGCCTGCTTCGGTAAGGGTTGTGGCATCTGCAATGGCAAAGGGTACTTTTAGCACTCTGGCAAGAGTTTTTGCAAGCAAGGTCTTACCGCTACCAGAAGGCCCCACAAGCAAGATATTACTCTTTTCAAGCTCCACATCATCGCCAAGGGCTTCGGCATGAAACACACGCTTGTAATGGTTATGCACAGCAACGGAAAGAATTTTCTTAGCCTCATGCTGTCCAATAACGTATTCATCAAGGCGTTCCTTAATTTCTATGGGTGAAAGCAGCGGCCCGTCATCTTGAACACTTGCTACGTTTTGCTGGGCAATAATTTCATTGCAAATACCAACGCATGATTCGCAAATACGCACATCGCCCTGTACTATAAGATTTTTTACATCAAACTCACTCTTGCCGCAAAAAGAGCAACTAATATGTTCTTCGGTGGGGGGTGTTTCCTTACTCATACAAATTCCTTAAAAAACGTATACTTACTAAAATTAGTTCTAGCAAATTTTCAATACTTAAACATTTGCTTCGCTACTATTTACTATCGGCATTTTCCCCCAAAAGGTCATGCCTTGAAACAAGAATTCTATCAATAAGCCCAAACTTGAGTGCTTCCTCAACAGTCATAAAATTATCACGCTCAGTGGCTTGCACAATTTTGCGTAAAGTTTGGCCTGTGTGCTCGGCAAGCATTTCATTAAGACGTTTTTTCAAACGCAAAGATTGGCGAGCATGTATATCAATATCAGTAACTTGACCTCTATAACCACCTGAAGGCTGGTGAATCATAATTTGACTATTGGGCAAAGAAAAGCGCATACCCTTTGTACCACCAGAAAGCAAAAAAGCCCCCATGCTAGCGGCTTGGCCCATGCAAACAGTGCTCACGGGGCAGGTGATATAACGCATGGTGTCATATATGGCGAGGCCAGCAGTAACAGAACCACCAGGCGAATTAATATAAAAATTAATCTCTTTTTCAGCATCTTGCGATTCAAGAAAAAGCAGTTGCGCACAAATAAGCGAAGCCACATGAGAATTAACCTCTGAGCTTAAAAGCACAATGCGATCCTTTAGCAAACGTGAATATATATCATAAGCACGCTCACTGCGGCCAGAGGTTTCGATTACCATTGGTACATTCATTTTTTACTCCTGACGGTCTGTTGAAAAAGCGACATCTGCGGCGTCAGTTGAAATTTTTTTTCGGGGTATGAACTGTAAGAGTTCTATACGCCCTCAAAAAAATTTCAACTTCCTTGCATCTGTCATTTTTTGAACAGACCGCAAAATTATCACCAAACATGCTAATTAAATATTATTTTTTATCGTCAACAACGGGAGATTCTATCTCAGTCACTTTGGCCTTAGTATACATAACCTCCATAGCCTTATCAGCTAAGATACGGTCACGCAAAGTGAAGATAGCACCTGAGTTAACATACTCGTCTTTCAACTGCTTAAAATCTTGTCCGCTACGCTGGGCCATGTGATAAATGGCCATATCCACTTCTTGCTCTTGGGCCTCAAGGCCTTCTTTTTTGGCAATGGCCATAAGCAAAACTTGCGCACGAGAAATGCTTTCAGCCTCAGTAAGAGCCTCAGCCATGAGCTCATCTAAGTTTTTACCAAGGGACTCTATGCTACGGCCTTGTGCTTCAACACGGGCTTTTCTTTCAGCCACAAGACTGCGCTGATGATTCTCAACCAAGGATGCAGGCAACTCAAAGTCAACCATTTTAAGCACAATGTCCACCAATTGCTTTTGGGCAGCACCCTTATGCAAATTGGTACGGCTACGGGTGTAGCTATCCACAAAGGCTTCACGCAATTTTTCCACACTATCTTGGCCCATGCTCTTGGCAAGTTCGTCATTAAGTTCAGGCAATTTGCGTTCTTTAATGGTATGTACAGTAACCTTCATGGTTACAGTTTTACCTGCAAGGTCTGGGGCTAAGAAATCATCAGGGAACTTAACTTCGCCTTCCTTGGTTTCTCCAAGGGAAGTTTCTTTAACCAAGGCTTCAAATGCTTCCAAGGCTTGGCCTTCGCCAAGGTTCATCTGGAAATTTTGCGCGCTAATACCCTCAAGAGGCACACCATTTTCAAAGGTAGCAAAGTCAATTTCAACCACTTGCCCGTCAACGGCAGGGCCTTTGCCTTCTGCGACTACTAGTTGAGCTCTATCTTTACGAAGACGCTCAATAAACTCTTCCACTTCTTCAGGCTTAACAACAGCCTTTTCTTGCACAACTTCAAGGCCTTCATAGTTTGGCAGGTCAAAAGTTGGCAACACCTCAAAACTTATGCTATATTTATAAACTTCATCACGCACAAGGTCTTTACCGTCAAGGTCAATACCAGACAGGGGTGTAACGTCAAGATCTTGCATTATTTGATTTATATGCACATTAACGAGGTCTTGCTTGGCCTCTTGATACAATCTATCATGAAAACGCTTTTCAATAACAGAGGCAGGAACCTTGCCTTTTCTAAAGCCGTCAATTTGTACAGAGGTACGATACAAGGCAACAGCCGCCATGATAGCAGCGTCCACTTCTTTAGGGTCCACGGTGACATTAACTTTTTTCTTAACCGTAGAAATATCTTCAACAATATATTCCACAAAAGGCTCCTTTTTTGCAGGGAAATATGGCCCATGCAGGGGTGATTTAATTGGCTACATTCCTATATACACTATATTCCCCATTGTCTAGATGTTGAAGGGCAAAAATTTCATTTTAATACACAAATTTATACTTGATTTTTTGCCTTTTTACTTGGATAGTTCGGGTATGACATCTCAAGCAGATTTTCTAAACCAATATACCTCATGGTATATGGGTAAACAAGGCTCCTATGTACTTTCAAGTACCATACACCTAACCAAGGAAATGC
>CAYJNE010000145.1:0-4546 GCA_964371345.1 uncultured Desulfovibrionaceae bacterium
TGGCTCCAATGAGGGTTACAATGCTCCCCCGAGGTATGTGCAAATCAACACCTTGCACGGCCTCAATGCCGCCATAACGCACTTTTAAATCTTTAATTTTTAACATTCAACTTGTCCTTAATTTACCCACAAGCGATATAATTTTTTACAATATCAAATCGAAAATATATATTATAAATACTCTTAGTACGTTCACAAAAGTGCCAGATACAAGGAAACGGAATATTTTATGAGGGGAGTGGGGTCTTTCCCCCATGACCCGACTAAAATATTTCGTTGACGAAGTAGATGGTATTTTTATGGACGTACTAACCTAAATTGCATCCTCGCCAAGATAGGCCTTAATTACCTTAGGATTATTGCGTATTTCTTCTGGATTGCCCTCAGCAATTTGGCAACCATATTCCATAACCCAAATATACTGGCAAACGCCCATAACGACCTTCATATCATGCTCAATTAGAAGTATGGTTAGGTCAAACTCATCTCGAATATAGCCAATAAAAAGCATAAGGTCTAAGCTTTCTTGAGGATTCATACCTGCGGCTGGCTCATCAAGAAGTAAGAACTTTGGCTCAGTGGCAAGAGCCCTTGCAATTTCAAGACGGCGTTGCGCACCATAAGGTAAACTATTGGCCTTTTCATGCATATATGATGTTAAATCAAGGCGATCAATTAACTTTTTGGCCTTTTCACGAATGGCATCTTCTTCCTTAAGTAACTTTGGCAAACCCAAGGGCACCATCCACCAAGGGCATTTGCGGCGCACATGACAGCCCACCATAACATTTTCTAAGGCCGAAAGATGCTGAGAAAGGCGTATGTTTTGGAAAGTACGGGCAATGCCAGCCGAGCACACTTTGTGCGGTGGAGCACCCGTAATATTATCACCCTTAAAAAGTACCTTTCCTTCTTGGGGAGTGTAAAAACCGCTAATTACGTTAAATGCTGTAGTTTTTCCCGCACCATTGGGGCCAATTAACCCCACAATGCTACTTTCAGGAATGGACATACTAAGACCATTTACAGCAACAACGCCCCCAAAGCGCATGGTAACGTCATCTACGCTAAGTACTGCGTCTTTTGGGTCAGGCTTTATGAATGGAGTACTCATTTTTTCCTCCAAAAGCTGAAAATATTTTGCCATGTTATTTCACGCATCCCCATGATGCCTTCACGCCTGAAGAGAATAATGCCAAGCAATATGAGGGAGAAGACAACCATGCGCATCCCCGGAATGCCTGGTATTTCAAGGAATCCAAAGTCCATAGGCTCTTCAAGCACACGTAACCATTCTAAAAGAATGGTTATAACACTTGCACCTAGCAAGGAGCCTGTAATTGAGCCAAGCCCACCAGCCACAACAAACATAAGCACGTTAAATGTAAGCAAGAAGTTAAACATCTTGGGGTCAATGGTTGATAAATGGCTACCAAGTAAGGCCCCGCCAACACCTGCGAAAAACGCACCCAAGCAGAATGATAATACCTTGTAGAAAAATACATTTATACCCATGACTTTGGCTGCAATTTCATTATCACGAATACATTTTAGCACATTGCCATAGTTACTATTTACAAAGCGCACTATGAAGACCAGCGTCACTAAAAGCCAGAAATAACAAGTAATTAAATCTGCGTGGCTGGGTATACCCTTAATGCCAAGCGAGCCATTGGTAATGGGGCTAGCATTTACAATAAGTACTCGAATAATTTCTGCAAAACCAAGAGTAGCTATGCCCAAATAATCATCACCAAGGCGCAAAACAGGCAAGCCAATAAGCAGGGCAAAAAACGCAGCCACCAAGCCGCCAGCAATTACAGACACCCAAAACGGTGTAAATATTACGGAAAATGGCCACATCATGGGCTCAAGTAGCCACATGATTTCTTTTTGTTCAGGGCTTAAGATACAAAGGGCCGAAACATAAGCCCCAATGGCAATAAAACCCGCATGTCCTAAGGAAAAAAGCCCCGTATAACCATATATTAGGTTAAGTGACAAGGCTAAGATGGCATTGATGAAAATTAGTTTTAAAATATATTCTTCATAGGCCCCAAGAAACAAATAGGCATTGAAGACAAATAAAGCCCCAAGAAGCATGATAATAGCAGAAATTAAGGTGTTTTTGTTAAGGCGCATTAGATTTTTTCCTCCATGCGTTCACCAAAAAGACCTGTGGGCTTAACCAGTAGAACAAATACAAGTAAAACAAAGGCAAAGGCATCACGGTAGCCAGAAAGAGTTGGCATAAATGCTACAGCCATAATTTCAATAAAACCAAGAAGCATACCGCCAATAACGGCACCTTGAATGGAGCCAATACCACCAAAAACAGCGGCAATAAAGGCTTTGAATCCAGGAATAATACCCATATATGGGTCAATTTTCGGATAGCGCAAGGCCCACATAATACCAGAGGCCGCAGCTAAAGCTGAGCCTATGCAAAAGGTCAGCGCAATAATATTATCAACCTTCACACCCAAAAGGCGTGTGGTTTCAATGTCTTTTGAGATAGCCCGCATGGCAAGGCCAGGCTTTGTGCGATAAACAATATAGAGCAAAATACTTACTAAAATCAACGTTACCCCAGGCACAAAAGCAGTTAGGGGTAGGATATGCACATTGCCAATGCTCCACTTATTAATTAGCCAGTCAGGTTGAAGCACTGGACGTGGAAGACCAGTAAACACAACAACAGCAAGGCTTTCGATGAAAAATGATACGGCAATGGCACTAATTAAGGCAGAAATACGGGGGGCATCACGCAATGGTCGATAAGCAATGCGCTCCACCAAAACACCTAAAAAGCTCGCCCCTGCAATGGCAATTACAGCCGCCAAAGGCCAAGGTAAACCAAAGGCAAAGGTGCCAAAAAAAACAAAATATGCACCCACCATCAATATATCGCCGTGGGCAAAATTTATAAGACGCAAAATGCCATAGACCATAGTATAGCCAATGGCGATAAGGGCATAAAGCGACCCTAAGGTAAGAGCATTAAAAAAATGCTGCAGGAACATCTCAAAGCTCATGCGGACATCCTAATAGTATTTTAAGTTGACATCACTAATGTCAACTTTTTAAAGGCACACTCGCTCTGGCACTTGCGTTATTCTCTGTATCCGTAAGGCTCGCACCCTTCGGGCAGGAACGATGCAATAAAATTGCACTTATGCCTACGCGGTGCGTGATTGCTCTCGCAATCACGATAGTAATTTCAGATGAAATTACTATAAAAAAAGTTAGGGGCATGGCGAACCATGCCCCTTTAATACATAAACTAAGATTTATTTGGGTTCAATTTGATCCAAATAAACACGCTTGCCGTCTTTGTATCCGATGATACCAATAGGCATTTCGGCGTCATGAGTTTTGTTAATGGTCAAGTTGCCAAAAGGTGTTGGCAAGTTTTTGGTGGTAGCAAGCATTTCGGTAATAGCTTCTTGATCAGCACTGTTAGCACGCTTAATGGCGTCCATAATCATCATGTAGCTGGTGTAACCAAGAGCTGCGTTCATGTTGGTTTCTTTGTTAGGATAGGCAGCATTCCAAGCATCGGTGTACTTTTTAGCTTCAGCGCTCATGTTAGGCATGTTAGCAGCATAAGGGAATGCAGTTAGCAAGAAGCCTTCAGCAGCGGCACCAGCAATCTTTAGAGTGTCTGGATTATCCATAGCGTCAGCACCCATAAGGCGGAACTTAGCACCAAGCTCACGAGCTTGCTTCATGATGATAGCACCTTCAGCAAAGTAAGCAGGCATGAACACGATGTCAGGCTGTTTGGAAATAAGTTCGGTAAGTTGTGCAGTAAAGTCAGTATCGCCAGAGCTATACTTCATTTCGCTAACAACTTCGCCACCAAGTTTGGTGAAAGCACGCTTGAAGAAAGCACCAAGGCCTACAGCGTAGTCATTGGCAACGTCCATAAGGATAGCGGCTTTTTTGTAGCCCAATTTTTCATAAGCGTATTGTGCGGCACCAAGACCTTGATATGGGTCAATAAAACATGCACGGAAATAGTATTTTTTACCTTGGGTAACAAGTGGGCTGGTGCAGGATGTGCCTACAACAGGAGTTTTAGCTTTTTCAGCTACTTCGCCACCGGCCATAGCAAGGGAAGAACCATAAGTACCGATGATAGCGTTAACTTTATCACGCTCGGTAAGACGCTTTACGGCGTTTGCTGCCTCAACTTTATCGGACTTATTGTCCACAACTACAAGCTCCACAGGGCGACCCAAAATGCTTGGCATTTGTTTGTGAGCAAGTTGAACACCTTCAAGCTCAAGCTGTCCACCAAAAGCATTTTGACCAGTTAGGGGCAAATAGATACCAATTTTAATGGGTTCGGCTGCAAAGGCAGGGGTAGCACTAAAGGCCATTACAGCAAAAGCAAGCAAAAACACGTACTTAGCAAATTTCATCCTTATTCTCCTCTCTTTTTTATTTCTATCACTATATATAGTGATGTTAGACGCACACCATACACGCAAGATTTACATCTGGCAATATTATTTTGAGGGGGTAATGTAAAACTACAGCC
>CAYJNE010000146.1:0-1476 GCA_964371345.1 uncultured Desulfovibrionaceae bacterium
CTTGCGTCCATTGGCTTTTGCTGTAGGGAATGCCTTGATATAGCCTGCGCCAATAGACTTCTGGTAAACCTGTGCGGATACGAGTTAGATGCCCGTCACTCTGGTTTGACTCCATAAACTGCACATCGTCCAAGATGTCGTTAGTTTCATTCATAAGCTCAATGATAGAGCCAGCAGGTTCTCCCATATGAAAGTCACGCAATTCTGCCAGTGTAGCCACAAGGCCTAGGGTTTTCTTTGCCATAATGCTTCTCCTTTTTATAGTGAATTATATTTGCCGTATAAGCGTTCGTGCCGTGGGGCTTCGGTTTTACTTGGGCTGCCAAGTATGATTTTGTCCTCAGCGTGGCTACGCCCAATGGCAGCAAGGCAGCGGATAATATGGGGATTATTGCCGTAGCCGCTTTGTTCAAGTATGCTTAAAAGCTCGCCCTTGGGGTCAAACTTTTTAAGGCCAGCCTTGGCATAGGCAATGGTGCTTTCGTAGGAAGAACCGCCCAGCTCTTTGTCTTTGCGTATTTCTTCTCGCCATGCGTCCATTTGTTTGTTGCGGGCCTCTGTTTGGCTTAGTTGATTGCGTAAAGCAATTTCCAAAAGCTTTTGCGCGCCTTCATTATCAAGCTTCAATTCTTGCGCCTGGGCGTCAAATTGCGCACGCTCTTCGGGGCTAAAATTTATGCCTTCGGGCATGACTAGCTCATAGCACGAGCATGTACCTTCTTCAGCCATGAGTGCTTCCCCAAGGGCGTTTTCTATTTGCTTGTTTGCATCTGTAATATCAGACATGATTTTCCTCCTGATAATCCATGATTAATTGTAAAATGCTTTGGGCAGATTGCCCCATCCCTAGCCAGCGTAGAAAAGTCCTCCCTTCTTTGCGCTGCATGAGCAGGCGCACAGCTTCTTTCATGTGGCGGTCAAAGTTTTGCACGGCTTGTTTGTGCTTGCTTTTATCCTCCTGCATGGTGTTGAAAATATCCATTAGGTACCCCCGAATGAATTAACCAAGACGTTTTGTACAGGTTTTGCCATGACGCCTAAGAGAGAATTTTCACTAATGTCTGCTTTACTTAGGGTTTCTGCTGCCTTGGCCATTTCTTGGAGGTTTTTGACACCTTGAGCTTGAGTTTCTTTTTCAAGTTCGGCTTGTTTAAGGGCGGCTTCTGCTTCTTTGCGTTCCTTGCGCAATTGGTCTCGCTCCTTTTGTGGGCGCAAAATGGCAGGGGCAATGCCAAGATAATCAGCGTATTCATCAACGGCTTTGTCTGCATCAATGGTGTCGGCAATATCTGGTTGCAGAGGGCTTATGGTTTTTACAAAGTTCATAAGCCTATCCACGGAACCAGTGGAAACCATTTTTTGAGCTTGAGCCAAGAGGCTTACAAACTCTACTTTTACATCTTGCCCTTTGAGTTCTGGCGGCATGGGGGGGAGTAAATTCTGCCGCCACATGAGGCGTGCGGTGCGATTTATGAG
>CAYJNE010000146.1:1576-4519 GCA_964371345.1 uncultured Desulfovibrionaceae bacterium
TTGATGCCGCCAGGGGTAAGATCAAGCCCCACGGATTTTAAGCTTGCAGAAACTGCCGTGGGTGGATCTACGGACTTATGTATGGCTTTGAGAGTAGTAATACCCATTTGCTGTAGCATGCGGCAATCGGGTAGCACGTCCATGGCTGGTGAACGCCCATACACATCATTCCCAACCACATCCCAACGTACACCAAAGCCAGGAAACTCAGCAAAACCCGACTCGGACAAAATGTGCATGTTGCCTTGAGCTGCTGATTTTGAGTGCCCTTCAAGCCAATATACAGAAGAAAATGGCATATGTGCCGCTATGCTTTCATCCCTATGTCTTGTGCTTCGCGGGTATATGGCATGTACTACAAGGTAGGCATCGTCTGCTTTGCCCTTCCCCATACTTACATAGTTGGGCAGATTTTCTGGGCCAAAACGCATGGCAAGTTGGCGGGCAGTCATTTGAAAACGCCTAAACACCACATCGACTTTTTGCTTGTCGTTGGTATCAAGGCAATATTCACCAGCGCAAAATGGCACAAAGCGAAAACCATGTTCATGGTCAGCAAGCTCAAGCATGAAACTTGTTCCAAAAGTTCCAAGCTCACTATAAAGCGTATGCACGGCATTATAGAAGTTTGAACTATTGAAAAGCTTGCGCATTTGCTTGGTTACTGTGGTTAGCCACTCTTTTACTTGGGCATTGGCGGCAAGGTCTTGGTCAGTTAGGCTTAATTGAAACCACGGGCGGGCGGGGCTTGTCATGCCGCCTTGTAAGCCTGACGCCAAGGTGCGCATGGCTAAAATGCCCGTGGAATCCACGAGTTTGTCGTTTAATATTGGCATTTTGCGCCAGGCGTCAGGATTTTTACCCACATCTCTATAACGTGTGGGCAAAAAGTGATCTGCTAGGTCACGCCATGCCGGTTCATAGCTTGCACGCACTTCTAAAAGGCGTGTGAAGCGATGACTTAACCATTGGTATTTTTCTTTGTCCTCAGACATAGCGTTGCCTTATTGCCCCAAGAGGGTTTTTAGTTGAGTTGAGCTTTGGGCTTGTACTGGACTTGTCAAAATGCTTGCCCCAATACCTGCGGCTTTGCTGGCTTTTTCTTTTTGTGCATCTCTGGCAGCTGTGGCGGCCTCAGTAACAGGTTTTGGCGTTTGTGCTTTTGCTGGTGCTGTGTAGACTGGTGCTGGTGGTGAGCTATATCCTCCTCCAAATCCCATAATGTTCTCCTTTGTTTGGGTGAAAAGAATGTTCAGGCAAGGCATTCCTTGCGTTCGCCTGCAATATGCCGAAAAATGCTAAAGGCGTAAGACTGAAGCGTTTCACAAGTTTTTTAATTTTATTGTGGGGAGTTATGGATAAAAAAGATGAAAAAAATGAGTTTAAAACAAAAAAGCACACAGAGGATTGTGCCTCTGTGTGCAAAAATACTTTTGTGCGTTAAAAATACGCGTCCCGCAACCTAAGTGCAATATGTAACGGGATGCATATTTACTTTAGTACAGTGATAAACAATTTAATTTTGCAATTACTGCATTCATAAAATTGATTATTATATTAAAAAATAACACTTGTTTCGTGCAGTGTATGGTAAAAAAAGTTTAGTACAATTTAGTTGTTGTTCCATTTTTCGGTATGTAGCCAGCGGCGCATAACCCTTTCTAGCTCTTTTATGACCAAGGGTTTGGATAAAAAGTCGTTCATGCCAGATTCTATAAACATGCTTCGTACATCACCAACAGCATTGGCTGTTAATGCAACAATGGGCATTACTGTGAACTTTTCTCCGTGTAGGTTGCGGATACGTTCTGTGGTTTCAACTCCATCCATTTCTGGCATCATGTGGTCCATGAATACTATGTCGTAGTCGTTGTCTTGTACAAGATCAATGGCTTCTCTTCCTGATATGGCAGTATCAACCTTGGCCCCGTATTCTTCAAGCACGCTTTGGGCAATGAGTAGGTTGATATTATTATCATCAACAACCAGCATATGGGTATTTTTTGTGGTCATGCTAAACGTAGTTTCGGTGGATGCTGTATCGCTGGCATTGTAGCTTGCCCCTTCAAGTAGTCTTGCCACCACAATGGTTGTAAGGGGTGCGTAAGCTACGGTTACGTTTGGCTTTACGTCCTTGCTTTCAAAATAATTGCGTGAAATAGCAGTTATTTTTGTGTTGGGGACTGTGTCAGGGTCAAATGATTTAAGGCTACTATGGTCAATAAAAGCATGGGTGAAGTTTTTAAGCTCCTCTGGCCCTTGTATAATGGTGGCCTTTGCCCCAATATCTACAAATTTTTCATAAAGAGATTTTGCTTTGGCTTCGCTGTTAAGCCATACGCCAATGTCCATGTTGTCATAGTCACCAATGGGCAGGAGGGGGGCTGCATCTTCCACCGCTTGTGGCAATTCAAATGAAAAGCATGAGCCTGTGCCATATGTGCTTTCTACGTTGATAGATCCGCCCATTTGTTCAATTAATTTTTTGGTAATGGCAAGGCCAAGGCCTGTGCCTTCAACGTTTCTATTTTTCTTGGTATCAAGTTGGGAGAAGTTTTCAAAAAGTTGAGGCAAGTCTTCTTTTTTCATGCCAATGCCTGTATCTTCCACTTGGGCCTTAAATATAATAGTTTCGCCCTGACCCACAGGTACAGCACGCAAGCTTAAGCGAATGTGCCCCTTTTTGGTAAACTTTATGGCATTGGTTAAAAGGTTAATGAGAACTTGCTTTAGGCGCACGCTATCACCCATTAATATACGTGGAATGTCGTGATAGTCTTCAATTAAAAAATCAATGGGTTGCTCGCCAATGCGCACATTAACAAGGGTTGCAATGTCGTTGATAAAGGATTCAACATAGTAGGGCTCGGGCACAATTTCCAATGCACCAGATTCTATTTTTGAAAAATCAAGAATATCATTGATAATGGTTAGGAGTGAACC
>CAYJNE010000147.1:0-4515 GCA_964371345.1 uncultured Desulfovibrionaceae bacterium
GCTTTGGATTGATAAGGTCATGCGGCATAAGCGTTGCAACTTCTTGCAAGCTCATGCGTTCCTTAATGGCACGCTCCATGCGCACAAGACCAATGCGGTATTGGTTTTCCACAAGCTCACCCACAAGGCGTACGCGGCGGTTGCCCAAATGGTCAATGTCATCTGCGGGGCCGTGGTGGTCTTTTAGGTTAACTAGCACCTTAATGGCAGTTAAAATATCTTCATCGGTAAGCACGCGCTTATCAAGGTCAGTTTCAAGGCTAAGGCGTTGATTTAACTTGTAGCGGCCCACTGGGGATAAGTCATAATAGTCGGAGCTGCGGAAGATATTATCAAAAAAGCTTGCGGCAATTTCCGCGGTGGGCGGAGAAGAGGGGCGCAAACGGCGATAAATTTCTTCCTGAGCTTTTTCCATATCGGTGATGCGGTCCATGACCAAGGTGTCACGAATGGAAGAAGAAGCATCAGCACCTCTGGTGTGTAGTACGGGCAGGCGGGTGATTTTTGTTTCACGTAAACGCTCTATCACAGCGGCGGTGATTTCTTCCGCAGCTTCAGCCAAAACCTCACCTGTGCTTGGATCAACAATATCTTCAGCTAGGAATAGCCCTTCCAAGGTTTCAGGCGCAACTTCAATGCGCTCAACCTTAGCATCACAAAGTTGACGCCAAGCACGCTTGTTAATGGGCTTGCCAGCCTTAACAACAACGGTGCCGTCTGGGGTGCAAATGTCGGTGAAGGCATTTTCTTTGCGGAATAAATGCTTTTCAATTTCCCAGAATACTTGGTTGTTCTTTTCTAATTGATAGAACTCGCGTGTATAGAAGTATTCAAGAATTTGAGCATTATTCATGCCCATAGCTTTGAATAAAATGGTGGCAGGCATCTTGCGGCGGCGGTCAATGCGCACATACAAAATGTCTTTGTGGTCAAAATCAAAATCAAGCCAAGAACCACGCATGGGGATAACACGGCAAGAATAAAGAACTTTGCGGCTGGTATGGGTTTTACCACCGTCATGCTCAAAAATGATGCCGGGGGAGCGTTGGAGCTGGTTAACTATAACGCGCTCGGTGCCATTTATGATAAATGTACCCTTTTCGGTCATAAGGGGCAGGGTGCCAAAATATATATCCTGCTCTTTTATGTCACGTATGGTGCGGTTGCCAGATGTTTCATCCACATCATAAACCACAAGGCGCACCTTAATGCGAATGGGGGCTTCATAAGTCAAGCCTTTGGATATGCACTCTGCTTGGTCATACTTAGGGTCTTGAATAACATAGTCCACAAACTCAAGGCTTGCTGTACGGTTGAAATCCTCAATGGGAAATACTGTACGAAAGACGCCCTCAAGCCCTTCCTGAGGTGAACGCATGGGCGCGCCCTCTTGAAGGAATTTGCGATAGGAGTCTATTTGCAAATTGAGCAAGTGTGGAATGGGAAGTGTAACTTTAATCTTGCCAAATTGTTTGGTGAGCTGGCTCATTGGGTACCTCAAAGAGCTAACGGTTGCCCCGCTAGGCGGGCTTGGAACTGCCGAATTGTAGCACAAGGGCTATTCAAGACGACAAAAACCCATACCTACCCCTTGTGAGGGAGGCTCATGGGTTTGAATGCAATCACAATTTTTGCTAATATAAACAAAGACTTGTTTCCGTGTTCAGAAAACGCCATCCTTTGTGTTCGTTCACCTTAGCTTTGCACAATTATTTTGTGCTAGGCTCGTTTCTTTAATTTTGCATCATACATTATATATAATGCGCAATCATTTCGTCGGTCGGGTAAGGTAAGTGCAAAACGTTTTCTTGGCAAGTGTTTTTTTTATTTTTTTTAAATTTATATTGTTTTTACCTAAGTGCTTGCCAAGTAAAGGGAATATTAGTAAGATTTTTTGTTACAAGAATAAAATATTTTAAATAAGGTAAAATATTCATATGTTAAACGCAAATACTAAGGTTGCAGTGGTGGGGCTTGGTTATGTGGGCTTACCCTTGGCGGTGTCCCTTGCCCATAAGTTTTCTGTACTTGGCTTTGATATACAAGAAAAACGTGTTGAAATGCTAAACAAAGGGCATGACGTTACCCATGAGGTAAGCGATACTGACCTTAGTGCATCCACTGCAAAATTTAGCTGTGATCCTAAAGATTTAAGCGATGCGCAAATTATTATTGTGGCTGTGCCCACCCCCGTTGATGAGCACAGAACGCCTGATTTACGTCCCATTATTGGGGCTAGCCGCACTGTTGGTAAGTATATGCAAAAGGGCTGCATAGTTTGCTATGAATCCACTGTTTATCCCGGCGTTACCGAGGATGAATGCATACCCATATTAGAGCAAGAATCTGGCTTAAGCTTTGGTAAGGATTTTACTGTAGGATATTCACCAGAGCGCATAAATCCTGGTGATAAAGTGCATCGCCTTGAAACCATATGCAAAATCGTAGCGGGTTCTGATGCTAAAACTCTGGACATATTGGCAGAACTTTACGGAGCCATTGTGACCGCAGGCATACACAAAGCCTCGAGCATTAAGGTTGCTGAGGCCGCAAAAGTTATTGAAAATACGCAACGTGATATTAATATTGCCCTTGTTAATGAGCTGGCACTTATTTTTGAGCGCATGAATATTGATACATTAGAGGTGCTTGAAGCCGCAGGGACTAAGTGGAACTTTTTACCATTTCGCCCAGGGCTTGTGGGTGGGCATTGCATTGGTGTTGACCCATACTATCTTACATATAAGGCGCAAGAGCTTGGTTATAATCCAGAAATTATTCTTGCAGGACGGCGCATTAACGATGCTATGGGCAAGTACATTGCCGAAACTTGTGTGAAAAAACTAATTGCCGCAGATTGCAAGGTCAAGGGTGCTCGTGTGGGTATTTTGGGCTTCACATTTAAGGAAAATGTGCCCGATATTCGTAATACTCGTGTGGTGGATATTGTGGCAGAATTACAAGGTTTTGGCATTGACACCCTTGTGCATGACCCCAGTGCAGATCTTGGCGAAGCCATGCACGAATATAATCAAGAGCTTGTACCCTTGGAGGCTTTAACAAATCTTGATGCCATAATCCTAGCCGTTGGGCATGAAGCCTTTAAACAAATTGGTATCGAAGATTTGCGCAAAATGTTTAACAATAAGCCTGTGATACTTTTGGACATCAAGGGCTTTTGTGACAAAGCACAAATGCTTGAAGCTGGCTTTAGCTTCTGGCGTTTGTAGTAATTAGCCCAATACCCTATATGTAACGGCAGGTGCTTGTAAAAGGCCTGCCTTTTCAATTTCTTGCAACACTCTTTCCATGGAGGCAGCTCCAGCTTCGTGGGTCATAAATACTAAGGGTACAGCCCCTTGCTCCTCAGGCTTTTGAATAACTTGAGCAATGCTAATGCCCTCATCAGCCATAATGCCCGCAATGTCACGCAAAACGCCAGAATCATCGCGCACCATAACCCGCATATAATAGCAAGAGCGAGCATCAGACGGTGGCAAAATGTCAGCCCTTTTGAGGCTTTGTTCTATAAAACCAGTATTATGTGGCTTTGTTTCTCTGGCAATGGATAATAAATCACTCACCACCGATGAAGCCGTTGGCATATCGCCAGCACCACGCCCATGCAAGAATAAAGAGCCTACGGCATTGCCTTCCACCCGCACGGCATTGTACGAGCCACCAACCCTTGCCACCAAAAAGCTATGATGCACAAGAGTTGGAAATACACCAGCCTCAAGTTTGCCGTCCACATTATGAACTTGTGCCAATAATTTGATGCGATAGCCAAACTCTCTGGCAAAGTCGATGTCCATTTTATTCATGTGGCGTATGCCCTTGGTGGGCATCTCCGCATAGGGGTATTCCACGCCATAGGCCAAACGAATTAACAAAACAAGCTTATGCGCCGCATCGTGCCCGTCAATGTCAAGGGTTGGGTCAGCTTCTGCAAAGCCGAGTTCTTGGGCTTCTTTAAGGGCAGTTTCAAAGTCCATGCCCTCAGTGGTCATTTGTGATAAAATATAGTTGCTTGTGCCATTTAATATGCCCACAAGGGATAGAATTTTATTTCCTGCAAGGCTTTCTTTTAGCGTTTGCACAATGGGTATGCCGCCAGCAGTACTGGCTTCATACAGCAAGCAAAGGCCCTTTTCTTGAGCTTTTTTGAAAATATCTGCCCCGTCTTCAGCAAGCAAAGCTTTGTTGGCAGTGATAATGTGTTTGCCATTATCAAGCGAGCGCAAAATTAGCTCTTTTGCAGTATCAATGCCGCCCATAAGTTCGAGCACCACATCAATTTCAGCATCATCACTTATGTCCTTGGGGTCAGTTGTCACCTTTGTGCCATTTGGTAAAGCACAGGCCCGTGCCTTATTTGCATCGCGCACCAGTACGGTCTTGATAATAATGTCACGGCCAATACGCTCCTGAATAAGGGCGGCACTTTCTTCAAGTACACGCACAACACCACTTCCCACCGTGCCAAAACCGGCAATGCCTACCACAAGAGCTTTA
>CAYJNE010000148.1:0-4412 GCA_964371345.1 uncultured Desulfovibrionaceae bacterium
TTCACTACCGGTGTAGTGCCCGGTCTTCAAAACCGGTGGCGGGTAGAGATGTCCGTGGTAGGTTCGACTCCTATACGCCTCCGCCAAAATTAAAATACCACAAAAAAAGCCCCCGCATTATGCAGGGGCTTTTTTTGTGTGATATTTTTAAGCACTCAAACGAACTAGGCTGTCAAGGCATTTGGCAACACAATCACGCAGTGTGGCTATATCTATTGGTTTTATAAGGTGGGTGTCCATTCCTGCTTTTAGGCTAAGATCCTTGTGGGCTTGCGCTGCATGTGCTGTGAGGGCCACAATGGGTCTTTCTCCTTTGGCATAACCTGCAAGCTTGCGAATACGCTTGGTGGCTTCTAGCCCGTCCATTACTGGCATTTGTATGTCCATAAAAACAATCTTAAAATCCTGATTTTTGCACATATCCACGGCTTCTTGACCATTGTTGGCTATATAAACATCAAGCCCCATTTCTTCCAAAATGGCCTTACCTATTTCTAGGTTAATGGTATTATCATCAACCAACAATACATCAAGGTCTTGTCCGTCACATAGGGTTTTGAAGTTTGTTGTTTTTGCGAAGATAGTATTTTCTTCGCAATACTCCACTTCTTCCAAGTCTAACTGCACAAAGAAGGTAGTGCCTTTATTTAATTCACTTTTTACATCAATACTTCCGCCCATGTGCTCCACAATATTTTTGCATAGGGCTAGGCCTAAGCCTGCTCCCTCGGATATTCTGGCATAACCTAAGGATACTTGCTCAAAAGGTAAGAATATGCGCTCAAAATCTTCTTTTTTAATGCCTATGCCAGAGTCTTCCACTTGCATAAGTATTGTGTAAATACGGTTATTTTTGGATTTTAAGCCAATATTTACATTAATATGCCCTTCGTTGGTGTATTGCACAGCATTATTGCATAGACTTCTTAAAACTTGCCCTATGCGCAAGCCGTCACCCACATAGTATTTCAGTATACTAGGGTCTACATCAAACTTTATTTGAAGTGACTTATGCGCGGCTAGCTCCACAAGTTCAGCCTGAGCACGGTCTAATACTTTTTCTAAAGAAAACGGGTTATTATCAAAAGCAAGGTTGCCCGCTTCCATATCAGTCATGTCAATTACGTTATTAATCGAGTTTAATAAGCTTAATCCTGAATTTTTAATTTTTTGCAAATTGTTTTGCATAAAATCAGACTGCTCTTTTTGCAAACAAATTTGGCTTATGCCTAAGATAGAATTTAGAGGTGTTCGCAATTCATGGCTCATATTGGCGAGAAAATAATCCTTGGCTGTATTGGCTTTTTCTAAATCTGCAAGGGCTTCTAATAATTCATCTTGCTTTTTGGCTATGGCTTTAAGCATATTTTTTTCTTCACGCAAATCACGTGCAAAAGCAAGGGTCACATCTTCCCCGTCAAAATTCATATTTTTAAGCACTAATTCTGTAGGAAATTCATCACCTTCAACGGTATTATACATCCATTCCGCACGAAAATAATCATATTTTGATGCAATACTATTAAAAGTCTGCCTTTTCACCACAGAGGGAGTGCCGCACGGTTGAAGCAATGGTGAAGATTTTGCAAAATTTTGTGCATAATCTTCCTTGCTCTTAAATCCCAAGTTGCTCCAAAGTGCCACATTAGAATCTAATAATTTAGTACAATTATCACCCCACATACTAATACCAATGGGTGAATTATCAAACATAAAACGCATACGCTTTGTGGCTAGGGCAGCTTCTCGCTCAAGAGCTACTTCTTTAGTACGATCACGCACTATGCATAAGGCCACAATTTCGCCTTCATAGTAAATACGCTCTGACCTAACTCTGGTTGATATAGTCTTGCCCGTAGTTGTAATGTGCGTCCAGTCAAAATCTGCAATACCGTCTACATAAACCTTGTCGTTATACTCTCTAGCAAGCTCACTTGAGAGCCTTCCGCAAGGTTGCCTTTCAGGTGAAAACCTGTGGAAAGGTTGAGCAAGTTCTTTCTTGGAATTCACTTCAAGCATGTGCAATAATTTAGAATTACAATCAATAATTCTAAGATCATTATCCCAAATAGCAATACCAACAAAGTTTGAATTATATAGTGCTTGTAAATATCTGGATAATTCTTGAACACTTTTATCTTTTTTAACATCCAAGGCGCGCGTGTAAGAAATACGTACTCTTTGGCCCTTAAAAGTTGCATAATTAATTGTAACTTCTGTGGGTATAATGACGCCGTCAGCTTTACGATGTAGCCATTCGGTGGTAACAGTGCCTTCACGCTCAAGCTCAGCTAAAACTTCATGCATCTTCAACTGAGATGCAGTGCCACAAGTTTGTGTAACCATGCTCGCTTTCAAAAATGCTTCTTCACAATTTAGCTCATCAACACCCTCTAAGCCAAGCAGTTCTATGATCATTTGATTATAAGCAATAAGCTTAAAGGATTCATCCCAAACAAGTATACCAAGCGGAACACTATCTATAATGGCTTGCAGGTCTTCTAGTGTACCAATCTCTGAAAAAAACTTCATTTTATCTTTCCTTAAAAAAAGTAAAAAGTTCTTGCAAAACAATAGATTAGTTAAGCAAAAATACCAAATCAGCAACCAGAAAATAATTTAGTTTAATACTAGCAGGACAACATAACATTGTCAATCACGTAAAGGCATTTTTTCATGCTTCTTTGCCTAAAAAAATTCACAAATCATATATGCCTTTTTGCTTGCCCCTAGTCATGACTTTAGGTACTGTTTGGCGTTCACAAAACCATAGAAGGTTCCCATGACTGAAAGTTTTTTATCTGCCATAGCTCAATGGATACAAACCCACCCCACCCTTGCCATATTCACATGCCTTATGTGGGGGCTGACCAGTGTAGCACTTTCCCCTTGTCAGCTCGCAACTGTTTCCATTTTAGCAACTCCCAATGTGGTAAACTCCACCGTTGCCCACAAAATACCAAAGCTTATGCTTGGGCACATTCTAGCACTCTTTCTCGTTGGCCTCATATTAATATTATTTAGCTTTCAGCTTGACTTTTTAGGCCATTATTGGACAGTTCCCTTTGGATTTTTATTTTTATACATGACCAAACAATTGCTTCAGCATAGCCATTGCTCACACTGCGGGCATAGCCCACTAGAAGGAAACTTTGCAGACAAAATCCTTAACAAAATATCAACAAGCTCAGTGGGATTTATGGGCCTTGGATTTGCATATGGTATTTTATCAAGCACTTGCGTACTCCTTTTCCTAGCACCAGTACTGCTAATTGCAAAACACCAAACCTTGGGCCTAACCCTTGCCCTAAACGCCGCCTTTGCCATAGGCCACACTCTACCCATATTCATTGTGAGTATACTTGCAAACTCCATTCATAAGCTTATGTGCGCAAGCGATACCATGCTTATACTTCCACGCCGCATAGCTGCCATAATTTTCACACTCATAGGCCTTGTGCTTATTGCACACCCACTTTTAGAATTAGCTGGTTTTGACTTTCATGGGCACGGACATAAGCACGAGCACCACCAAATACATGAAGGGCATGAACACGAACCACATAATCATGATGCCCATGGCGACCACAAAGACTGCGACCACGGCAATCACAAAGACCATGACCACAGTGACCACCAGCACAATTAAACCTTGTATAATTATTTTAGGATATGCTAATCCTAACAGCCTGCAAAGCTATATACAAAGTGCATCCAAACTATGCAAAGATATATTTGTAGCCGATTTTAACGCAATACTTAAAGTATCACTTGACAACAATTCTGCTACACTAATCCCCGCAAAATCAAACCAAAAAGCTCAAGTCATACTTGATGCATTGCCCTTAGCCAAAGCCAAGCAATGTACACATATTATAACCATAGAAGTCTATGAAAATAGTAAAGCGCAAGATTTAGAATTATTTTTGCAAGCCATACAAGAGCAAAGCGCAAGCATTTTTGTAGGAATGCGTGATTTTAAGCAAGAATATACCCCGCTAAGTACACGTATAGAGCGGCATCTCTCCGCATTTTGGATGCGTGTGCAAACTAGCATAAAACTACAAGACATACACCACAACACCAAGGCTTACCCCATTGAAGTATTTGATTTCATAAAGACAAGAGAAAAAGGTTATGCTTTTGATGCAGAAATATTGGTAAAAGCAGCATGGGCAGGGTTTAATATCTTAGAAATTCCCATAAAAGCTCCCATAAACAAAGTGCATCCACGCTTAAGCGACCATATGCGCATGATAGCCCTAAACACCCATTTTACCATGCGAGCCCTTGTGCCGCTACCATTTCGCCGTTTTGACCGACAAAGCCAAGAACGTATTTCCTTGCGCTACCCCCTAAAAGCCCTGCGCCAACTCATGAATGACCCATACAATAGGGCAACACCTTGGCAA
>CAYJNE010000149.1:0-4404 GCA_964371345.1 uncultured Desulfovibrionaceae bacterium
TATAGTTTTTTGCAAAAAATGGCACATTGCCTTTACAAGACATATACATTACAATACTGTAAGTATTTTATAAGCAATACCCAAAGGAATATACTATGGATAAACAACTCTTAGAGATATTAGCCTGCCCACGGTGTCATGAAAATCTTACCCTAAAGCAAGAGGATAATAAGGATATTGGGCTTATTTGTTGCGCTTGTTCAGTCATTTACCCCATTCGAGATGACATTCCAATCATGCTGGTTGAAGAAGCAAAACCCATTAACAAAGATGAAGAACAATGCGCATAATCATTGCCTCTGACCTGCATGGTTCGCCAGATAGCGTTAGCTTCTTACAAAATAAAGTAAAAAGCCTTAAACCAGATTTATGCGTATTATTAGGTGATTATCTATATCACGGCCCAAGAAATCCTCTGCCAAATGGCTATACCCCCAAGGACGTAGCAAGCATGTTAGGTCAGCTTGGCGTTAATACATTAGCTGTGCGCGGTAATTGCGACGCTGAAGTTGACCAAAGTCTACTACCATTTCCGCTAGTAGACCAAACTTGGATTTATGCTGATGACCTTGCAATTCTTGCTTCACACGGGCATCGATATGACTTCCAAGAGCCTGACTTTGCAAACATTAATGCTGGCAGCATCATCCTCACAGGTCATACACATGTCCCCCGTGCAGAAAGCTATAAGCATGTAAATTGGTGGAACCCTGGTAGCCTAACCCTACCAAAACAAGGTTTTCCACGTAGCTATGGCTTTTATGAACAAGGGGAATTTCGAGTAATGGACATGCAAGATAAATGTTTTATAAGCCAAAGGGTTAAATAATTCCCATGCCTAAAGCACAAGAGCCACCCTTTGCCGTAGCCCTTACATCTTGCCAAGGCTATGCAAATGCGCAAAATGCAGTGCATGAAGTCTTGCTAGCTAGCAAAATCATCGGCGAAAGTGGCTCAGGCTTTCTCTCTTGTAACGATAAAATTTTAATAAAACCCAATTTACTACGCGCACACAACCTTTCTTGTACTCAACCAGAAATTATGTACGCCCTCTGCCTTTGCCTAAAGGAATATGGCGTTAACATAAGTGTTGCAGATTCACCAGGATTTGGCTTTGCCCATTCAGTAGCTCAAAGTGTTGGCATGAGCGAACTATTAAAACCACTTGGAATTAAAGTGCAAAGTTTTGAAAAATCTACACCTGTACCCATAGGAAATAATAAAAATTGGCAAATTGCCCGCCTTGCCCTTGAATGCGATAAAATTATTTCAGTACCACGCCTAAAAACTCACTCCCAAATGCGCCTAACCCTTGCCGTAAAAAATCTTTTCGGTTGCATTTGTGGTATGCATAAACCCCTTGCTCACGCCATACAAGGTCGCTCAATCGAAGAATTTTCTTGTGCAATACTAAATCTTTGGCAAGCATTGCCTCCAACTGCCGCCGTAATCGACGGCGTAACTTGCATGCACATTGCAGGTCCATCTAGCGGAGAACCCTTTGAGCTAAATCTTGTGGGTGCAAGCAGTTGCGCCCTTGCCCTCGATACTGCCATCTATGAAATGCTAAAAGTTGATTCAGCCAAAGTACCATTATGGAAAAATGCAAAAAAATTAAATATCAACGCTGCTTTTTCTGAAAATTTAACATATCCAATTAAAAATCCAGAAGATTTCAATGTAAATAATTTTATTATCCCAGAAAACCTAAATGAGCTATCCTTCTTACCACATCGCTTCCTACTAAGCCTTTGGAAAAGATTTTTAAGCCGATTTTAATTGGAGTATTCTATGCCACGCATACTACCTAATGAAACAGATATTTATGCCCTTACAGACTCAAACCTTAGCCTTGGTCGCTCCACCCTTGAAGTGGTCGAAAGCCTACTTAAAGCCCAAGTGAAAATTATCCAATACCGCGAAAAAAAATTAAAAGCTGGGCAAATGCTACAAGAATGCTTAGCCATTCGCAAGCTAACCAAACAAGCAAATGCATGCTTTATAGTTAATGATCACATAGATATAGCCATGCTAGTTGATGCCGATGGCGTACACATAGGACAAGAGGACCTACCCCTAAGTGAAGTTCGCAAACTAATCGGGTCAAAAAAAATTATCGGACTCTCAACCCATAGCCCCGAACAAGCTCGCACAGCCGTCGAACTTGGAGCAGACTATATTGGCGTTGGACCAATATTTGCCACCAAAACCAAGGAAGATGTATGCGCGCCTGTTGGCTATGAATACCTTGATTTTGTTTCACAAAATATCAACATACCCTTTGTGCCCATTGGCGGTATTAAACGCCACAATATAAATGAAGTGATCAAACATGGTGCCAAATGCTGCGCCTTGGTTTCTGAGCTTGTTAGTGCAAAAAATATAGTAGAACGTGTAGCAGAAGTGCGTAAGGCAATGAAATAACACTGATTAAATCAGCACTCTGAAGCTCCTGCACCATGTATTGTGCAGGAGCTTTTTTAACTTACAAAATATCTTTTAATGTAGCAATTAAAGCCTTGGCATCTTCGATGGACGAGCTCCAAGAGGTCACAAAGCGTATGGCATGAACGTCCTTGGACTTAGTCCAAGTTTGAAAGGCGTATTTTTTTGCTAGTTCCTTAGCTATTGCCACGGGCAAAATGGGAAAGATTTGATTGGTATTTGTTGGTATAAATAGTGGTATTTGCATCTCTTTTAATTGTTCGTCAATATATTGCGCAACCTCATTGGCATTTTTTGCAAGATCATAATAAAGGTTGTCTGTAAAAAGTGCTTCAAATTGAGCACTTATGAGCCAACCCTTGGCAAGCATAGCACCACGCTGTTTGCAAAGGTGTCGAAAATCCTTTTGGATGCTTTTATTAACTATAACTAAGGCTTCGCCAAACAGCGCGCCATTTTTTGTGCCGCCTATATAGAAAGCGTCGGTCATTTGAGCTAAATCAACGAGGGTTGGCATATTTTCCTTGCAAGTCATGGCAGCTCCAAGGCGCGCGCCGTCCACAAATAGATATAGCCCAAGCTTCTTGCATGTTTTTGCAAGCGCATTTAGCTCTTCCTTATTATATACTGTGCCAAGCTCCGTGGATTGTGAAATATATACAAGCTTTGGCTGTACCATATGTTCATTGTCATGTGCCTCAAAAACGGCTTTGACTTGCTCTGGGTAGAGTTTGCCATCCGTACTTGCTACGGTGAGGATTTTGTGCCCTGTGGCCTCAATGGCACCTGTTTCATGCACGCCTATGTGCCCGCTTTGAGCAGATATAACGGCTTGATGTGGGCGCAAAAATGCAGATATGGCAAGTAGGTTGGTAATGGTTCCGCCCACTAAAAAATGGATTTTCGCCTTAGGTGCTTGGCATTTTTCAAGTAAAAATGTTGCAACGCTTTGCGAAATGTCGTCAAGTCCATAGCCGTTATTGCGCGAATTATTTGTATTGGCAATGGCTTGCATGACGATGGGGTGGCAGCTTTGGTTGTAGTCATTATTGAAAATTTTAATTATATTATTTGGCATGTTATGTCCTAGGTATAGAATATAAGACCCCCACGTAAATATACGTAGGGAGGCTAAGAATAATGTCAAACCCCACTTTGTGGCGTTTGTGCCGCCAGCGCAAGCAAAGCTTGCGGGCAGTAAGACATGAAAATCAATAGTTTACGGTGTAAGTGAATTGCACTTACTCTTGATTTATCGGTCGTGCTGACAAACCCCATGTTGTAAAAAATTAAAACTACAAGCACGACTTTGAAACCATACTTTAATTTTTAAGGCTTTAAAATCAAACTACGACAGGTTAAAATAAAATGCCTCTGTTGCGGTAAAAACTATCTTTCAACGCTAAGGTGCTGTCGCCGTTAAAGTTTTTTGGAAAGGGGGTCTGGGGGAAGAACCTTTTGTCCACCACAAAAGGTTTTCACCCAGTCACTTTGTCAACAGTCTGAGACCCCCACGTAAATATACGTAGAGGTCTTTTTAATAATTTAACGACCTAAGTTTAGCTTCATTTCTTCAGGAGCTTTTACGGTAATAGAGCGTTTAATGGTGGCATTTGCCTTTGCAGCCACGTCAATATTCCAGATGAAGGTTTTTTCTGGGCCTTCTTGAGGGCTTGGTGCATCGGCGTAAGTTACACTCATTTTAGAATCTTCCACTTGAGTTTGAGGTTCTTCCACGCGCACACTAATGGAATTATCGCGCTTATTGCTAATTTCATAATTTAAGGACCAAGTCCAAGCTTGTTGCTTATCTATTAGACCTTCTTCTGATTTTTTCCTTTGTACGTTCTTTGTTTGTACGCTGACCAAGGGGTCTGCTCCAAAAAATAATTGGGCTTCGTTGTCAGTTGGCTCAAACATTCCTTTGCCTGTGCTAACCCCATCAAGCAAGAAGCTTGC
>CAYJNE010000150.1:0-4390 GCA_964371345.1 uncultured Desulfovibrionaceae bacterium
CTAAAATTTTCTACTTCCTTGCATATTACCATTTTTGAACTGTATGTCCAAAATTTAGATATGTTTATAATATTGAAAAAATTGCTATTTGGCAAGTAAAAAGTAATGTTGGGATGTATAGTCTTCACGTTATTCTATGCTTTTAAAATAACCTTTATAATCAAACCTTCCCTTGCCAGCGGTGGCAGAGTTTATGTTCAATTTTGAATTGATCAAGCACTCGTCCTGCAAAGTGGCGCATCATACCTTTTAGTGACGTATCCTTTGTATAAAAGGCGGGGTTAAAGGGCATAATGCTTGCCCCAGCGGTGCAAAGCTGTTGCATATTGCGTAAATGAATAAGATTATAAGGTGTTTCCCTTGGTACTATGATTAGGGGGAGGCGTTCTTTAAGGCTTACATCTGCGGCACGGTGGATTAAATTTGTGCCATTTCCATTTGCAATGAAGGCGAGGCTTGCCATGGAGCAAGGGCAAACTAACATGCCGTCATGCTGCCACGAGCCACTAGCAGGGCCTGCCGCCATATTGCTTTCATCATGTATGGTGTGGGCATACTTGGTAAAGTCTTTTAATTTATAGTTCCCTTCGGCTTGCATTACTTTTATGGCCCCTTTGGAAATTATCAGATGCAACTCAAGGGAGGGGACGGATGCAAATTGCTTAAGCATGGTTTTTATGAGTGGCATGCCGCTAGCTCCGCTTATTCCTACGATTATTCTTGGCATGGCTTACTCACATTTTTGTATTGTTTTTGGATATTGGTGGTATTTCTTTCCCAAAAAATGCCGTTGGTATAGCCTTGAATAGTTGGGTCTTGTGTTGCCATTTCAAGGCGTTTTTCGGCCCAGATGCAGTATAATTCGTTATGTTCAATGCCAATAAAATGCCTATTTAGTTTTTTGGCCACAACGCTGGTTGTGCCAGAGCCTAAGAAGGGGTCAAGAATAACATCGCCCACATTGGAACTTGCAAGGATTAGCTTTGCGAGCAGTTTTTCTGGCTTTTGGGTGGGGTGGGCTGTGTTTTCTGGCATTGACCAGTAAGGTATTGATATATCGTCCCAAAAGTTAGAGGGGTAAGTGTTTCTAAAGTTACCTTGTTTGGTTTCTTCCCAGTCTTTTGGTTTATTTTTTTCTTTGTACGGGGCCATTACCTTACGTCTTATTTTTACGGCATCCACATTAAAGGTAAAGCTTTTGGAGCAAGTTGCAAACCAAATATCCTCCATGCCATTTTTCCAATTATTCTTGGCACCTCGGCCTTTTTCTCTTTGCCATGTAATTCTATTTTGAAGCTTGAAATGCTCTTTTAAGATTGTGGCGATTATGGGGCTTGATTGCCAGTCACAGCAAACATAAATGGACGCATTTTCTTTGAGTAGGGGCTTAATTAGTTTAATCCAGTTTTCTGTGTATGTGGCATAATCTTCGTCATTGGCTTTTTTGAAATTTTGCCCGTGAAAATTTTTGTGCAAATTATATGGTGGGTCAACAATGAGTAAGTCAACAATATTATTAGGTAAGAGAGGCAGGACGCTCAAAGTGTCGCCCTGTATGGTTTTATTTTTTATATAATCAAGGTTGGTAGGCTTTTTTATTGATATACAGCGCGATAAATAGTCCTTTCCCTCTTCTTTGCCCATATCAATGGTTTTATTGCGAGTGGCTTTCATAATTTATTGCTGAATGGCTGCGGCGTCTTTTTTAACTAATTTTGTAAGCTCTTTGGAGACAAAATCAGCCGCTAAGGCATTGGGGTGTATATCTTTTAGTCTGTATTGTTCCATGTCTTGTTCAGAGTTTGGAAGCCATGCGGTTAAATCAACTATTGGTATGGCTGGGCTTGGATTCCAATTGGGTAAAAACTTATCCATGGCGTAGGGGGGCCAAGCCAGTACGGTAAATTTAGAACTTTTGTTAATTGCTCTAATTTCTTCAGCAGATTTTTCAATAATGGCTTGGGTGAGTTCCATACGCTTTTCAAGGGTATTGTAAGGTAGTAGGTACGGTATAAGGTATTTTTTGATAGTTTCAAAAAGTTTATTACCTGAGAGCATTGTCCAAAGGCCGCTCTCCCAGAAAATAAGTGGGTCTTCGGTGAAGTTACCCTTGCGCACGGCTTTGCCATTTTCCAAGATGTATCTTGGGCCGAGTACTTCCCACCTTTTGCTGCCTGCGGCACGTAATTCGTGAGTGTTAATATATGTGTAATATGTTAAAATGTGGTCATATTTTTTAAGGTAAGGTAGGCCAGCTTCAATAATTGCTAGCATATTATGTGGGCCATAGGCCATGACCCCAAAATTTATGACTTGGTAATTTTCTCCAAGGTTTTCAGCAAGTTTATAGGCAAAAGTTTCTTTATCTTGAATGCCTTGCCCAAATGTAAATGACCCACCCATAAGCACTACGGCTATTTTTGCATTCTTGTGGGTAGGGGTTGTGCGATTACCTTTATTATCAATGGTGTATGTGGCATCATAGACAAAATCTTCATCAAAGTGCAATGTGCGGCGAATGCTTAGGTTAGGCTTATTTACATGGCCTATTTGTTCATGGCGCAGGAAAAATTTTTCCCCAGTATATATGGCATTTACATGAGTGAGATTAAGGTAGGCGTCTAATATTGCCAGAGGTAAAATAAGAGAAAATACTATAATAAATAAATACTTAGGTATGGCATGTTTTATGGCAATGGCAAGGCTTAAAAAGAGTAGGGCACACAAAAAAAGTATGCAAAAGGATTTTAAGGCAAAGGACGGTAGAAAGAAAATCCCAATTATTGAAAATAAAAGAATTAACATAAAGCAATAAGTTCTGCTCATTATATGCTCTTATTCGGTGTCTTTAATCCACTTTTCTAGGGTATCAATAATTTTTTTAGCTTGGTCAGCACTGGAAATGGTAAACTTTGATTGATACTTATATTCGCCAGCAATTTTTCTATAGCGGCGTATGGTGTATTTGTCTGGGCCGTAGGTATCTGTATCATTTTTCCATTCTTGAAAGCGAAATAGTATGGTTGTCCAAGCACCCTTACTTAGAATTGCTTTATCAATTTCTTTAACAACGCATTGGCCGTCTTCTTCATAATGTATGGTTAATTCATCAACGTTTGAACTCATAATTTTTCCTGTGTTATAAATAACGGCCTCACATCATGTAAGGCCGTTATATTATCCTGTAATAAGATATTTTTAAGTAGCTTGTTTGACTAAAGCACCCTTAACAGCTTCTGGTAAGTCTGGGGGGTCTAGCCTAAGTTCTGCAGGGCCTGGGCCAAACTTGGTTGAATCTTGGGCAGCAGTGGCAGTTATGGCGATGAGCCTGTCAGCTACAGTTAGCTCTTGCCCATTGGCATAGCGTCTACCTACAAAGCGTAAGACGGTTTCTGCTGTGTCACTGGGAGACGGGATATTGGTGTCCATGCTTTCCTCCTTTGTTAAGGAACAAGGTTAGATTATCCTGTTTTTTTGCTCATGGCAAGGCGCAGGATAATGTGATTAAAAAGGGGGAAAACTGCTACCACCAGTAATACTTAAAAGTCTGCCTCATGCCCTTCAATTTGTACCGTCATTTCACGATAAAGGCGCAAAGTTTCAAGGGCATCTTCTTCCCTAAGCTTATGCAAGGCAAACCCCGCATGAACGATAATATAGTCGCCAACGTCCACCGCTTCTGGCAGGAGCATGGTTGAAGTTGTAAGGTAAGTTTCACTTTCCCCAACTCTGGCTTTAACCATGTTATCGTCCAAACATTCAATAATTTTGGCTGGAATTGCAAGACACATATGTTTTCCCTATTCTGCGGCCGTAAGAGTTGCAATCTCTTTACGGGCTACGTTTAAGTAATCGTCAAACTTTGCCTGAACTTTAGGGGAGAGGCCAACATTCCATGTGGTATAGTCGGCTGGCTCCATGCCTAATACTTGCAAATTCGGCCGTTTACCCAGTAAAAGTTCTGCCATATTTACAGAGTCTATGAGGTCAATATCATGGATTGAGAGGCGTTGCTTCTCATTATCCACAAGGTCAGACTCACTTAGCCTGTAAATTGTGCCAGGTTCACCATTGGCATGAACAATATCCAAAATAAGCACAGTGTCATAACCTTCAAATAAATAGAAAATATCTTGGGTGAAGGTTCCACCGTCCATGACGGTTACATTTTCTGGAAATTCTTCTTCCATTAACTTTTGGGCCGCAAGCACGCCAACGCCGTCATCGGTGAGGAGTAGGTTGCCAATGCCCATGACTAGTAGTTTTGTCATATATTTTCCTTATTGTGTGCAATGTATTTGCACAGTGTAACAAGATAATAATTAAATGGCAATGTGGGAGGGATATGAAAAGGCGGAAAAACAGAAAGACATGGACTGCCACGGCAAAC
>CAYJNE010000151.1:0-4387 GCA_964371345.1 uncultured Desulfovibrionaceae bacterium
CCCCCCATGACCTGACTAAAATTTTTCACTAACGCAGCAGATGACACCTTTTCAACAAAGCTAATAGATGTCGCCTAAAATTCTGTCTAACATAACAGCCGCCGCCGAGCGCACCGAAAGGTGATTATAATCACCAAAAAAGCGCACAGGGCGAAGTAGGGCATCACAATCTTGCAATACCTCAGGTGCAAGCCCATGCCCCGTCCCAAGCAATAGCAGGGCGCAACTCTCATTTAATTGCTCCCTTGCATCGCTAAAGGATAAATATTTTGGCATAGCTTTTTTTGTGCTGGATTTAATTTCTTCGCTAAATTTAGCCGAGCTTCCCCAGATTTGCGGTCTACTTCCAGTTATTTTTGTAACATGCTCAATGGCTTCTTCAATGGAAAATGTGGGTTTAACAAGGCTTAGGGCCTCGGCTCTGTCTGCATGATTTTTTCTGGCTCCTAACCAATGTTGCAAAATACCTTTGAGTACGTCTTGTTGGTCTTTGAGTGGGGTAACCATATAAAATTTGCTTAGACCATAAGTTCTTGCCATGCGGGATATGTCATGCACATCAAGGTTGGTTAGTGACGATGTGCCAGAGTGTTTACCCTCAATAATTACGGGGTGATGCACAAGGGCTATAAAGAGATTGCGTCCTATGCGTGTTCTTGGTTGTGAGTTTAGAAAATCCACATCGCTGGCTTCAAGTTTGGCATTATTAAATATATCGGGACGTTGATTGAGGGTTAAGTTTAGAGACTCTGCCCTGCGCCACTGTGCAATTTGCCCATGGTTTCCACTTAATAAGACGGCAGGAACACTGTGCCCCTCGAAGCTTTCAGGTCTGGTGTAATGGGGGTATTCCAAAAGGCCTTGGGAAAAGCTTTCTTCGGTGCCAGACTCTTCCTTACCCATAAAGCCAGGGATTAGGCGGGCCACAGCCTCCATAATGGCAAGGGCTGGCACTTCGCCGCCATTTAATACCATATCGCCCATGCTCACATATTCCACAGGCATAATATCCGCAAGACGTGCATCAATACCCTCATAGCGTCCGCAGACAAGGGTAAGGTTTTCTTCCTTAGAAAGTTCTCTGGCAAGGGCTTGATTAAAGGGCTTGCCCGTGGGAGAGAGCACTAATATGCGCCCAGTTTTGGGTATGGCCCGTAGGGTTTTTAGTAATGGCTCAAGCATGAAGACCATACCAGGGCCACCTCCATAGGGGCGGTCGTCTACGGCTTTATGTATGCCGTGGCCATGTTCACGGGGATTGTGTATATCCACTTTAATTAGGCCGCTGGTCTGAGCTTTGGCCATGAGGGACATTTGCAAGGGGGAGTTAAAGAACTCGGGGAAGAGGCTTATAATATTAAAGTGCATGGCTGGTTTTATGGTATTTTTTGTGGATTAGCAATGGTTATGTGGTGAAGCTGTAGATTACTTTGGGTAATGGACTTTTTAAATCGCCCAAAAACTAGCCACTCGGGTTTTTGCTACATGCTTCGCATTCCGCAAAAACCCAGTGCCCTATAGGGCTTTTAAATAATTGAATTGTTAAACGTAATTCTTATTATAAGTTAAGTTACATCTTTGGGTGTAGCAAATAATATGGTGATTATGTGTAACTATCCCCCAAATAATATTTAAAATATCAAAAATATTAAATTATCTTTTTGCAAATGGAGCTAGTGAGCTACGCAAAAATTCTCGTACATTGGCGTAGTGTTGTGGTTCGCTAATTAGAAAATCCACATCTCGTAAGACCACTACAAAGCAACCATTATGGCGGGTTTGCATGAATGGGCGTATGGTTGGGTCAAGGCCAAGGGCCTTGGTTGCGGCTTGGCCCATGGCAACTACAGCTCGTGATTTTAGCATGTTTACACCTGACCAAAAGGCTTGAGCATGGGGTGTGGGCTCGGTATTTTCGTTTGTGGCTAAGGCCGCAGGCCAGAAGGTATGCGTACCCTTAGGGTGTCCTAAGTCGGTTAGGAGCTTGCGTAAAAAATCACGCCGTTCAGGGTTAGCCTTGCCTGTGAGGTCGTCCCCAAGGGTAAAATATGTCCACACAACAGGTGCGGCAATGGTTTTTGGTATAAGCTCTTGCCACGGGCTTGGCCAGTGTTCTGCTGGTAAGAAGGGTACATTGGTGCTTTGTGTGTTGGACGCTTGGCTTTTATGCTGTGGCGCACTACTGGGCCTTGCTATACTGTCGGGCCTTGCCGCATTGCTGGGCGAAGGGTTCGTTGGCCTCACGTTATTTGTTGGGCGAGGTGCAGCTTGCCCCATTTTTTGCTGTGGGGTGTTTTGTTGGTCATGGCAAATGGATAACTCAAGGGGTAGTACATCATCAGATAGTATGTAGTCCACGCCATGCTGTTGCCACGGCACAAGGTGCGGGGGGAGATTTAGATGTCCAGAAGCCATGAGCATAGCCTCCAAGCTACTGTCATTTTGGGTAATATGGGCCAAGATTCTTCTCGCCCGTGCCTATCTATAACTACAACTTCATTGGTGGGTGAGGCAAAGCCTGACCCAGCTCTTGCTATGTTATTACCCACGAGCACATCAGCACCTTTGCGTTGTAATTTTTCACGCACTGTGGTTAGAATGTCTGTGGTTGTTTCTGCGGCAAAGCCCATTACCTTTTGGTCAGGCTTTTTATCTTGGCAAAGGGTTCGTAATATATCAATATTTGGGGTGAAGTTAATATTTAAGCCTTCACTACTATTGTGCTTTTTGAATTTTTCACTGTCGGTTGTGTATATATTTTGTGGTGAAAAGTCAGCCACTGCCGCAGTAAAAATTCCCATGTTCATATGAGGCCATAAATCTTTTGCAATGGTGTACATATCCTTAGCGGAAACAATGTCATGGCGTTTTATGTCTGGGGGTAGATAGCAGTGCAAGTCGGATACGGGGCCGCATATGGCGTGAACATCTGCCCCACGTAACCATGCCGCAACAGCTAGGGAGGCCCCCATACCGCCTGTGGATGGGTTTGACCAATAGCGTGCGGCGTCCCATTGTTCTCTGGTGGGGCCAAGGGTAAGCATGAGTTTAATACCCGCCATGTCTTGTGGAGTAATAGCCTTTAGCGAGGCAAGCCAGATGTGACGAAGGTCGGCAAGGCGGCCTTGGCCTTCATCTCCGCAGGCAGTGCTACCGCATTCGGGCACGATAACTTGTGCGCCACGTGACTCGAGCTTGGCTATATTTTCTTGGGTTGCGGGGTGCTTCCACATGCGTGGATTCATGGCAGGAGCAACAATAAGCGGCCCGTCAAAGGCTAGGGCTTGGCAAGAGAGCAGGGTATCTGCATTACCATTTGCTAAGTGGGCGATTGTTGAGGCTGTAGCTGGGGCAATGACCATGACTTTGCATATTTGTCCTGGCTCTAAATGTGCGAAAACGCTTTCTTTTTCCCACATATCCGTATAAATGGAGGCGGCACCTAGGGCTTCAAAGCTTAGGGGTGTTACAAATTTTTGTGCAGATTCGCTAAGGGTAACACTTACATGCAGTTGGCTTGCCATCCACCAGCGGGCTAAGTCTAGGGCTCTAAAAGCTGCAATGGAACCACACACCCCAAGGTGTAAACTTGTATTTTTAAAATGGCTATGCTCATCAAAATTATAGGGTGGGGCGTAATAATTCATTAAAATATCCCTCGAAAGCTTTAAAATTTATACGAAAATAAACAAAACTTAGCGTTAGTTCCGACATATTACCCTATGAAGGCATATGCTGACAAGGTAAGATTTTTATGCTACATATTGCGGATTGCATCCAGAAAGGTATTAATAATGTTTATTGATGAAATAGATTATCTTCGTACATCCTATGGCTTTGAATTGCCAGAAGAATATATAGCACAATATCCGCCAGAAAAACGTGGTGAGTCACGGCTTATGGTTATGCCCCGTAAGGCCATGCCCAATAGAGAGCTTGTGCATACCAATTTTTCTGAGCTTGGAAAGTATATCCCCTCAGATTGTTTGCTTATTGTTAATAATTCTCGTGTATTGCAGGCGCGGCTTTTGGGTACTCGGGCTTCAGGCGGCAAGGTTGAGTTTTTACTTTTAACTCCCTTACCCTTGGTTACTGCGGCGGCTATCCCCCTAGAAGGCAAGCCTGGTTGGTATCAAGCCGAAGCCAGTGGCCTTGTGCGGGCTGGCGGGCGAGTGAATGACGGGGATGAATTTCAATTTGGTGCGGGCATTAATGTAAAAGTGCTTGAATCTGGCCCATTTGGGCAGAGGACTGTGTTACTTTCATGGCATGATGATTTGGCAAAAGCCTTTGCCGCCACGGGACATATACCCCTGCCACCATATATTAAGCGTAGCGATGACGATGAAGACGGAAGCCGCTATCAAACCATATTTGCTCGCCAAGA
>CAYJNE010000152.1:0-4357 GCA_964371345.1 uncultured Desulfovibrionaceae bacterium
GTTGGCTCATCATCGGCAGTGTTTTGGCGTTGCCGCCTGCGGCTACCAAATTGCCCCCTACCACGCCCGCCTTGGTCGCCATTATCGGTAACTCGTGATTCTACAGTTGTTTCAACGGATTGGATTTGATTCTTTTCTAGCTTAGCCATTTCATTGGCGATGGCACGTGACATAGCAAGAGCCGCTTGTGGGCCCGTTGAAGCATCGTGTGCCGCACGGCCTGTGAAGCCAGTTTGGGCATAGAGTACTGCAATGGTTGCGTCTATAGTCATATTAAGCTCCTATTTGAGCTACTTTGCCACTATTACACTAGAACTCCTATCCTAAAACTACTTACCCAAGTAGCTTTCAAACAACATATCCTCAATCTTTCCGCCAACTAAGTAACCACTAAAGACTGAAGTTAAATCTTTTTTAATGGTTGCCACATTTGCTTGGTCAACCAAGAAATGATGCGGCTTATTAACCAGATAATAATACACAGCATCACGTAACAATGCCATTTTATTTTGTGATTCTAGCATAAGTTGCTCATCCTTAGTGACGATGGCAAACTTACAAACTAGGAACACTTCGCCCAATTTTTCATCGGTGAACGGTACCCAAAATGGATCAAAGGATACAATATACTCACTGGGCAATGGTGCCACATCTGGAACTGTTGGCACTTTAATAATTTCTGGCTCAATGGGCGGGGGTGGGGGTGTGCGAAGGAAAAACCACCAACCTGCACCACCAGCAAGAGCAAGCAAAAGAACAACCACACCAATTATTATGATTTTCTTCTTTTTATTCCCGCCGTCTTCTTCTTCCTTGGGGGCATCGCCCTCGCCAAGGCTTTCTTGCTCTTCTGCTTCGGGTTGCTGTTCTTCTTCCTCCTCATCGTTCAGAAAATCAGCATCTTCGATGTCAAGGGCAACCTTTTCATCAGATTTAGAACTAACTTCAACTTCCGGTGAGCTAGTTTCTTCTTCTTGCGTTTTTTCCTGAACTTCAGACACAAAAACCCCTACCAAATTGAGTTAAATTTTGCTTTTGCCATAGAAGCTACACAAAAAAGCTCACCCATATTCCACAAATATTATGGGAATATTTTGTCAATTTTTTGCTTCATGGTGTCAGCTGTAAATGGCTTTACAATATAGTTAGACACACCAGCTTGCACGGCTTCTAAAATGTTTTCTTGCTGTGCTTCAGCGGTAACCATAAGAAACGGAGTTTTTTCAAACTGCTCACTGGCACGCACTTTGCGCAAAAGATCAATACCAGTCATGCCTGGCATATTCCAGTCAGATACGATGAAGTCAATCTTTTCACGGTTAAGCACTTCCCAAGCGGTAAGGCCGTCATCGGCTTCCACCACATTATTAAATCCAAGTTGGCGCAAAATATTACGCACAATACGGCGCATGGTAGAAAAGTCGTCCACCACTAGTACCTTCATATTAACATCATATGCCATAATTCCTCCCTAAATATCAGCTATTTATTACAATACTTCTGTTTTACCATAATTATCAAAAAATGCCTGACGTAGTCTTTTCAAAGCTTGCGAGTGCAGCTGTGAAACTCTACCTTCGGTTATACCCATGACTTCAGCAGTCTCACGCATATTCAATTCATCACTGTAATAGAGTGATAATACCAGCTTTTCTCTTTCTGTCAATGTGTCAATAAGGGGGGCAACACGCTCCACCATTTCACGCATGGCTGTGGCTTGATATGGCTCCTCAGATGCTTTGCCGTCATTGCTAACCATATCTTGAACGGCATCAAGAGAGACCCAAAGCTGATTGTGTAAAGCTTCAAGCCCGTGGCGCACTTCTTGTGGGCTTAGGCCTGTAATTTCTTGTATTTCTTCCTCTGTGGCAGTGCGTCCATGTTCATGCTCAACACTGCGCAAGGCATTATCAATTTGACGAACCCTTTGACGCAAAGAACGAGGGAACCAGTCCAATTTGCGAAGTTCATCAAGCATAGCCCCACGGATACGATTTTCAGCATAGGAGTCAAAGCGCACTCCAAGCTGTGGTTTAAATTTACCAAGTGCTTCCATAAGTCCAAGCGTGCCGGCACTTATCATTTCGCCAAGTTCAATGTTCTTAGGTAGCTTGGCCTTAATGCGTAAGGCAAGAAAGCGTATCTTTGGTGCATAGTGTCGAACTATGCTTTCCTGCTCAGACGGAGAAAAGTCATTCCAAGCCGTATGGCCAGATTCCATTTCTTCCCAAGGCGGAAAATCGTGTTTTTTAGCTCTTACTTCGTTCATAATGTTCCCTCACATTTGAGTGAGCCCCTATACAGTATTATTTTAATCGTCCATATTACAAAAAAGTTTAATTTGTCCCTACTGTTGGAATAAAAGATGCTTCCAGAAAAACTTAATATTACCGTCCAAATGCTTTGCAACATCCCACTCAAGCATATTATCTGCAATACCCTGAATGGCAGTGGCTGCTGGGCATTTATCATTATTTACACAAATGGGAAGTTGATGCACCACAGAGTGGCGTACGGTAATATCACGTGGAATAATGCCCACAAGGTCTAAAGACACATTGCTTAAAAAATGCTCGCAAGCTTGGTATAATCTTTTAAACACATCCTTAGCTATGCGCATATCTTGGGCCATATTAATAATAACCTTAAAATGCTCAACGCCATGTGTGGTTTTAAGCACTTTGATTAAGGCATAAGCATCGGTAAGTGATGTGGGCTCAGGTGTTAGCACCACAAGGCGTTCTTGGGCCGCAAGGTTAAAATAAAGCACGTTGTCATTGATACCCGCACCCGTGTCCACAAGCATGACATCCACTTCTTTTTCCAAAACGTCTACGGCTTCAAGCAGTTCTAGCTTTTGGCCAGTATCAAGGGATAGCATTTCACTCATGCCCGATGACGCAGGCAAAATGGAAAAACCATACGGCGTTGGGAATAAAATATCATGGATATCCGCCCCTTCATGGAAGAGATGAAAAAGATTTTTTTGTGGCGTTAGCCCAAGGAGTACATCAACATTGGCAAGGCCCAAGTCTGCATCCAAAAGCACCACTCGCTTTCCACGCTTGGCAAGCTCAACAGCAAGGTTTACGGACAAATTTGTTTTGCCAACGCCGCCCTTACCAGAGGTTACGGAAACAACTAGAGGAAAAGTATCACTCATAAAAAACTCCCCACATTACCGTTTTTTATTATCATTTTGGCTGTCAGAGCCAGGTAATTGTCTTTTGAAAATTAAACGCCATAATTGAGACTCAGAAGCCGAGGTCAGTGTATCCCTAAGCTCTGCCCCGTATGATAGGGCAGATACAGGCACATTGCAGGCCGCCGCCGCATTAACAATTGAACCATAACTAACAGATTCATCAAGTTTTGCCCAAACAAGGCTTGCAACGCCCTCAGTTGCATATCTATTTAAAAAGGCCGTTACTTGCGCCCCGTCATAGGTGGGTGAAAGCACAATATGTGTTGCCATATCGTCTGCTTGTTCACCGTCAAGGCCAAGGGATGCCTTAAGCTCATTCAAAGTACTATCAAGGCCAATACCTGGCATATCTATAAAAATTTTATCGGCGTGAGCATTGGCGATGAGAGCTTTTTCCATGCTGGCTTTGTCTCTTGCTTCCACATATGTAAAGTCAGAAAGCTCTGCCCAATGGCGTAAAATAAGCCTACCGTTTCCACGTTGACAATCGGCATTGATAAATGCAATGCGCAAATCTGAATTTTGAGCACGTAAGGATAAAGCCATACGCAAGGCGGTGGTGGTTTTGCCAACACCATATGGGCCAGCAACGCAGTGTAACCTTTGCGTCCACTCATCAGCACCCCACCCTTTTACTGGCACAAGCTCGCTTAAAGACTCAAGCACAGATGCACCTGGACTTAAAAGCAAACGGCGATAAAGCTCTAAGGTAACCACATCGGACACACCTTCACGCTGTAAATATTCTAAGGCCACACGTTGTCTTGGAGTAAGCCTATCTAACTGAATGGACGGCTTCATAAGAGCAAAAAGGTGCTCTTTTACTTGTAGCCATTCCTTATGCCATTCGCTCCAACCTGGAGGGCTGGGGTGGCCTGACGAGCTACCATGCCCAGCAAAACCTGCACTGCTTTGGGCACTGCTAATTAAATGGCTTATGGCTTGGGCTTTGCTGCTGCCCATAGTACTTCCAGTATTTTTAACACCAGCGGCAGATGTCATAGTATTGACATTAGGAATGCGCTCGATGCCAGCTGTAACCTCATGCAGGCGCACACCGCCTTTGCGGAAGCTCCTAGAGCTTAGGATAACAGCATCGGGGCCAAGTTCTTCTTTAACTTGGGCAAGTACCGCTTGGGTATTAGGGCCAGT
>CAYJNE010000153.1:0-4306 GCA_964371345.1 uncultured Desulfovibrionaceae bacterium
TCTGGGGGGAAGAAGGGAAATTTTTCCAAAAATTTCCCTTCTTCCCCCCAGAAAACAAAAAACAAACGATAATAAACAATAACAAATTATGCTACATTTACCAGAATTACGTACAAAATCCACAGTTCTTACAGAGCGTTTTACTTCACTTTGGGGGCGGCTTTGACCTTGAGGGTTGTGAGAAGCGTCTTAGTGCTATTGAAGAGCAGTTAAGCAAGGCTGACGCATGGTCAGACCCTATGGCTTTAACTCCTGTTTTGCAGGAAAAGCGCAAACTTGAAGATGAAGTAACCAGCCTAAAAACTTTACAAAAATCTTATACAGACATGCAGGAATGGCTAAGCTTGGCCGCTGAGGATGAAGAGGCCTTGGAGTCTTTGGCAGAGCAAATAGAAAGTCTTAACACCTTGCTTGATACCACTGAAATGACTATGCTTCTTTCTGGTGAAGAAGATAGGCAAAACGCCATTTTAGAGATACATCCAGGGGCTGGTGGTACAGAGTCTCAGGACTGGGCGGAAATGCTTTTGCGTATGTATACACGTTGGGCTAATACGCATAAGTATAAGGTTGAGCAAATGGATTATTTAGCTGGCGATGAGGCTGGCATTAAGAGTGTGACCATACGCATTTGTGGGCCCAATAGTTTTGGGCTTTTGAAGAGTGAGCGTGGCATACATAGGCTTATTCGCATCTCTCCTTTTGATGCTTCGGGGCGTAGGCATACTTCATTTGCGTCAGTGGATATTATACCCGATGCGGGGCAAGATATTGCGCTAGATATAAAGGAAAGTGACTTACGGTACGATACATTTAGGGCCAGTGGCCCTGGTGGTCAAAGTGTAAATACTACCAGTTCTGCTGTGCGGGTAACGCATATTCCCACGGGGGTGACGGCTCAGTGCCAAAACGAAAAGTCGCAGCATCATAATAAAGAAACGGCCTTGCAGATTTTGCGGGCAAGGCTTTATGATTTGGAGTTGCGCAAGCGTGATGCCGAGCGTCAGGCCCAATATGCTGGTAAGGATAGTATTGCCTTTGGCAGTCAAATCCGCACGTATACATTGCATCCGTATAGGTTGGTGAAGGATCACCGCAGTAATACTGAGGTGGGCGATGTGGATGCGGTGTTAAATGGGCGCATTGATATTTTTCAACGAGAATACTTGCTTTACGAACATGACAAAAAAAGCTAGGCTGTTTCGGTTATGCCAAAAGTAGATGTTGACCATATCATACAAGAGCTTGTGGACATGCATAAGCATTTGTGCGCGAAGGATGCAAAGTCATCCTCAGCTTTTGTATTGGCACGTCTAATGCCGCATATGGACAAAAAATCTTGGGCTGGACTTTGTGCTAAGGCTCCGAGCATGGGTTGGTGTGCTTTAGAAATTGGCAATGACATTCCAACAGTGCATGCTCCAATGCTTGCATCCGTCAGTGCCAATATGGAAAATATGCTAACAGATAGCCTACTTAAGGCGGCCTTTGTTCAGCATTTAGAAATTGAAATAGCACGCAGTATGCGCACCAATGCCCCGCTGGCCTTAGTAAATTTTACTTTTGATAAATCTTTAAAAGACACTACATATATTTTGCAAAAAGCCGTTAGTAAATATGGTGGGGCTTGTGATGTTTTAGCGGCCATGAGTAAGGAATGCATGGCACTCATTTTGCCAGGAGCCAAGGTATTTAAGGCTCAAAATATGGTGGAAGATATAATTAAATTCTGCATGAATGAAGGGCTTACACTTAAGGCAGGCATTGCTGGTAGCCTTGGTAAGGCTTTAGGCACTGTGCTTATGGAACAAGCAGACATAGCCTTACAAGACGCCATTAAAAGCGGGCAAGATGTGCGAGTGTTTAGAGAGGCCAGTGCCAACATTGATGCAACACTGGTTCAATCCCATGAAAAGCGTTTTCTTTTTGGTGGTTAGATTAAATAGTCCGACTAAATAACTGTGCGAGGAAACTATGCCAAATACAACACTTAGCGTATGCGTCATGAGCGGTAAGGGCGGAGTTGGAAAAACCAATATTACCCTTAACTTAGCCTATGCATTGCATCAGATGTCCTATCCGTCCTTACTTATGGACTGTGATATGGGCCTTGCAAACCTTGACGTATTGCTAAACATTACGCCTGAGGGCAATATTCAAGATGCCTTGCTTGGCAATGCCGACTTAAAGGACGTGCTATACCCCTTAAAAGACGGGCTTGATGTACTTCCTGCGGCATCTGGTGTGCCAGAGTTAGTGGAGCTTGACGATGACCAGCGAGGCTTATTGCTAAAGCGTCTTGAGCCCATACTTGAAAATTATCAATATGTTTTCATGGACTTAGGCGCAGGCATAACCGACATGGTGCAATCATTTGCGGCCATGGCGGCTTTACGCATAGTGGTGGTAACGCCTGAGCCCACTTCGCTTACTGATAGCTATGCCCTTATGAAGGTCTTAAATGGCAATCATAATGTGCGTGATTTCATGGTCATAGTAAATCAGGTTGAAAGTAAAAAGGAAGAAAAACAAACCTTTGAACGCCTTGCCACTGCTTGTAAGAAGTTCTTAAACATTGAACCTGTCTTACTTGGCGCAGTGCGCAGTGACAATCAGTTGATAGAGGCAGTTCTTCGCCAAGACCCGCTAATGAATTGGGCACCTGGCTCCAATGCTGGGGTAGACATACAAGCACTGGCTACAAAACTTCAAAAAATACGGCTAAGTATGTTAGATGTCCTAGAAAAAAGAACTATTTTACAAATTGATGCATAATAAGCATTTACCTTTAAAAAAAAATGTGTTAGTATTCAAAAGCTTGAGTGCAAATATCATTAATATTTGGAGAAAACATGAACAAAAGCGAACTTATCAAAACCCTTGCGGATGAGGCCAACCTGTCTATGGAAGATGCTTCCATGGTCGTAAATACCTTTGTAGGCTACATGAAAGACTCACTGCTTGCTGGTGAACGCGTTGAAATTCGCGGATTTGGTAGCTTCAAGGTTAAAGAATATGCAGGCTACACTGGTCGCAATCCTAAGACTGGCGAAAAAGTTACTGTTGAGCCAAAGCGTTTGCCTTTCTTCCGCGCTGGCAAAGAACTCAAAGAGTTCCTCAATAAGTAATCAAATTTAGCCTTATTAATTAGCGAGCTTAATTTTTTCCTGGTGACGGTGTGTTTTGCGCCGTCACTAGGTTAATGTTTTGGCTTGCTTATTATTTGGCAATTATGCGTATTTAACCCCCTAGGACTTTGGAGTGCATATGCAGCTTAAAGGTGCTTTTACGGCTTTAGTGACGCCTTTCCATAATGGGCAGGTGGATGAGGAAAAGTATCGCTCTTTCATTGAATGGCAAATTCAAGAAGGAATAAACGGGCTTGTACCTTGCGGAACCACTGGCGAATCTGCCACCTTAAGCCATGAAGAACACGAAAAAGTCATTGAAATATGCATAGACCAAGCCAAAGGCCGAGTGCCTGTGCTTGCAGGAGCGGGCTCCAATAACACCACTGAGGCCATTCGCCTAACCCGATTTGCCAAAGAAGCTGGTGCAGACGGTGCTTTGCTCATCACCCCTTACTACAACAAACCCACCCAAGAAGGCTTGTACCTGCATTATAAAGCCATAGCTGAGGCTGTGGATTTTCCGTTGGTATTATACAATGTGCCAGGGCGCACAGGGTGTAATTTAATGCCTGCCACAGTGGGTCGCCTTGCCAAAGAATTTTCAAACATCATTGGCATAAAGGAAGCCACGGCTAACCTTTGCCAGGTGTCAGACATTATTGAAAATTGCCCCAAGGGTTTTTACACAGTATCTGGTGATGATTTTACAGTTTTACCCTTACTTAGCGTTGGTGGCTGCGGTGTAATTTCCGTTGTGTCCAACGTACTTCCCCGCCAAATGGCAGAGCTTTGCAAAGCCTTTGAACAAAAAGACTTAGCCAAGGCTTGCCAAATTCACTATGACATTATGCCACTCAATAGGCTGATGTTTATTGAAACCAACCCCATACCAGTAAAGGCTAGCCTAGCATTTATGGGCAAGATCGGGCCAGAAATTCGCCTGCCCCTTTGCCACATGGGTGAATCCAATACCGAGTACTTACGCAAAGAGTTGCAAAAAGCTAAATTGATTTAGTTTTATACATTTCTGCCTTTTGTCTCATTTTTGTAAAATTAGGTATGGATTATTTCGTCTTCATTGCAATTGTCTTTGCAATGACGTGTCTCTATATCTACGTCATTCTTATTTGGAAAGTTATATACCCTTCGCCCTTAGACTTTGGAAATGGATCGCC
>CAYJNE010000154.1:0-4272 GCA_964371345.1 uncultured Desulfovibrionaceae bacterium
GGTGTAACGGTTGCACTTTGGGTATTATTGCCCGCAATATTGGCCTTGGTTTGTTCAACAGTTCCAGCCTTGGCATTGGTAATGCTTAAAAGAAGGATTGAAACACAAATTATATAATGAATACGCATACTGACCTCGTGATATTTTATTGGACTTAGCGGTATATTATATTTGTGGAGTAAAAAGCCCCTTTCGTCAAGCAAAGACCTACGCCTATTTATGGCAATGACTCCAAATAGATTAAATATACTATTGACACGCTAGACAATAACTGCATAGAAGTTAAGCGCAATGAAAAGCCTTAACGTATACTCCATAAGCCTCGGTTGCCCGAAAAATAGGGTAGATACAGAACATACCCTAGGTGCGCTGAACGTAAACCTTGTGTCACACCTTGGGCGTGCGCATATGGTTTTTATTAATACTTGCGGCTTTATCGGCCCTGCGGTGCAAGAGTCTGTACGCCATATTTTAGAGGCGATTACCCATATTAAAGGCTTAAAACGCCGCCCGCTCTTGGTGGTGGCAGGCTGCCTTGTGGGGCGTTATGGGGTAAGTGAGCTTAAAAAAGAGCTACCCGAAGTGGAGTTGTGGCTTACCAATGCTGAGCTTGCCCTTTGGCCCATGCATATGGCTAAGGCTTTGGGTATACTTGAAAAAAATATTCATGCGGGCCGCCGCTTTATGCAAGGTAATAATGCCTATGCTTGGCTTAAGGTTAGTGACGGCTGTAGGCATAATTGCTCGTTTTGCACCATTCCTTCCATACGGGGTAAGCACCGCAGTACGGATGCAAAGGTACTGATTGAGGAAGCTCAAAATTTACTTGATAGTGGCGTTAAAGAGCTTGTGCTTGTGGCTCAGGATGTCAGTGCTTGGGGTGAAGATTTGGGGCAAAAGCATGGACTGTTAACTCTTTTGGAGAAACTTGTGCCCTTAAAGGGCCTTGAATGGCTAAGGCTCATGTATCTTTACCCAGCAGGAATTACAAAAGATTTGCTATCATTCGTTAAGGATAATCAAGAAAAAATATTGCCATATTTTGACATACCCTTACAGCACGCTCACCCGCACATATTACAAAATATGGGACGCCCCTTTGCTAAAGACCCACGCCATGTGGTGGAGTTGGTGCGTAAATTTATACCAAATGCGGCCCTAAGAACCAGCTTTATTGTGGGTTTTCCTGGTGAACAGGACGAGCATTTTAATGCTTTGCGTGATTTTATAATTGAAACACGCTTTCAACATTTGGGTGTTTTTGCATATGCGGCAGAAGATGGCACTAAGGCTGCCACTATGCCCGAGCAAGTGGAAGATAAGCTTAAAGCTTTGCGCAAAGATGAACTGATGCACATACAAGCAGAAATTAGCTCTGAAATATTAGAGTCATATGTGGGAAAAACTTTGCCCATATTGGTGGATAATGTGCATGAAGAGTGGCCAGGCTTGCACTGTGGTCGGGCTTGGTTTCAAGCGCCTGAAGTTGACGGCATCACATATATCAGCGGAGAAGGTGTTGCCCCTGCAAGGCTTATAAATGCTGACATTGTGGAAAGTACGAACTACGACTTAACAGCACTAGCCTAATGTGAAAAAATATTATATACTGCGCGACCTAATTCACAGTTTATTATTTAAGGATTAATATGACCGAGAACTTTAATTCTACATCTAGTGATGCAAAAACACCTTGGTGGAGGCACTTTGAAGGTAAAAAAGAGCCTGAAATTGTGTTTGCCGAGCGTTCTTTGCAGGATTATTTGGACGCTGCCGCCGCCGACTATCCTCGTGAAAAAGCAATTATTTTCCAAAATTATACCTTAAGTTATGCTCAGCTTAAAATTAAAGCTGAAAACTTTGCCGCAGCCTTGCGCTTGCGCGGGTTGCAAACTGGTGACCGTGTAGCCATTATGCTACCAAACATTCCTCAAACTATTATAGCTATTTGGGGTGTGCTAAAAGCAGGGGGCATTCCTGTTATGACCAACCCCCTATATATGGAAAAAGAGCTTACACATCATTTTCATGATGCTGATGCCAATGTTTTAATCACCATTGATTTGCTTTGGCCTAAGATTGAAGCCCTCTATGATAAATTAAACTTGCGCTTAAGTATTATCACTCGCGTTGCTGACGGTCTTGCCTTTCCGCTTAATATTTTGCAACCGTGGAAGGCAAAGCGTGAGGGCAATTTGCCGCAAGTGAACTATGGTGAAAATATTGTAAAATGGGCAGATTTTATAAATACCAAGGAACGCTTTGCCGCAAAAGTTGATGACCCCAAAAATACCATTGCCTTTTTGCAATATACTGGGGGCACAACGGGCGTTGCTAAGGCTGCTATGTTAACACATTGGAATGTGTCCACGCAGCTGCAAATAATTGAATATATTGTTGATGCACCAAAGGATAAGCGATATACTTTTTTATCAATCCTTCCATTTTTTCATATATTTGGTCTTATGGGTAATGTTGCTTTGCCTGCTCTATATGCTGCGGCGTCAATTCCCGTACCTCGCTACACGCCTGGTGACCTTCTACGCACTATTGATAAGTATAAACCGAACTTTTTTGTGGGTGTACCCTCGGTTTATATGTCACTTATGCACCAAAAAGATTTACCCAAGTATGATCTAAGCTGCATTGAGCTTTGTATTTCTGGTTCCGCCCCATTTCCTATGGAGGCTATGTCTCGCTTCCAAAAGCTAACTAAAGCCAATGTTACCGAGGGGTTAGGGCTTACAGAATGTTCGCCTTGCATTACTGCTAATCCTATTTATGGCCTGCAAAAAGAGGGCTCTGTTGGGGTTCCTTTGCCTGGCACAGAGGTGCGCATTGTGGACATGGAAGAAGGCACCCAAGAAATGCCCGATAATGAACTTGGTGAAATTATCGTCCGTGGCCCGCAAGTTATGATAGGCTATTGGAATAATGAGGAAGAAACGGCCCAAACTTTGCGTAATGGTTGGTTGCATACTGGCGACATTGGCTATCGCGATTCTGACGGTTATTTTTTTGTGGCTGACCGCAAAAAGGATATGGTCATTGTTGGTGGCTACAACGTTTACCCACGAGAGGTGGACGAAGTGCTTTATGAACACCCAGCCGTGGCTGAAGCCGTGGTGGTGGGCATTCCGCACCGCACCCGTGGGGAAGTGCTTAAAGCTTTTATTGTGCAAAAAGAGGGTGAGGAGCTAACTGCGGCGGAGCTAACTAGCCACTGCCGTGAAAAACTTGCTAATTATAAAATACCGAAATTTTTTGAATTTTGTGAAGAGCTGCCAAAAACTCTTGTGGGCAAAATTTTACGCAGGGCCTTGCGTGAAGAAGAAGTGCGCAAACAAAAAGAGTCTGGCACTTTTGGAGAGCCTTTCGCCGTAGAAGATGACTTTGTTGATGAGGCCATAGAAGCCCAAAAAGCTAAAGAAAAGTCTGCTCAAAAGCGGGCTCAAGCTGAAGCCATGCTTAATGAGGCCAAAGAAAAGGGCGAAAAACTTATGGCTGAGGCCAAGAAAAAGGCCGAAGAAATGCTACTTGAGGCTAAGGAAAAGGGCGAAAAAATGTTTGGTGAAGCTAAGGACGTAGCTGAAAAGAAAATGAGCGGTGCCAAAACCATTGCCAAGGAAAAAGCCGAAGAAATGTCTCGTACCATATCTGAAAATGTGGACAAGGCTTTGAAAAACGTGCGTAAAAATGAAAAAGATGAAGAAGTAGACCAAAAAGATAGTCAGGAAGATAGTCAAGAAAATAAAAAATAGATTTACATTAAGTGCTAAATATAACGCACCATTTTTTGACATTGCTAGTTGTGTAATGCTTGAAAAAAATGGTGCGTTTTTGCTTGTCTTCTTAGCCGTGTTCTGATAATAACGGCAGACCCCCAAGGGGGAATTTTGTGTGGAGGCTATGTAAATATGGCAAACAAAGAAACCGGACATGAAGCAGACGTAAGTTTTGAAAGTGCTCTTGAAAATTATCTTAGCACTGACTTTGGCGATTTGGAGGAAGGCTCCATTGTAAAGGGTGAGATTGTACGCATTGGCGAAGACCACGTGTTGGTGGATGTGAACTTCAAATCTGAAGGTCAAATCGCAACACAAGAGTTTCGTGATGCCGCAGGCGAGCTTGTGGTTGCAGTGGGTGACAGGGTTGATGTTTTTGTGGTGCGCAAGAATGAAAATGAAGGCACCATCAGTCTTTCCTTTGAGAAAGCCAAAAGAATGCAAGTCTTTGATCAGCTTGAAGATGTGCAGGATAAAAGCAGTGTTA